>CAZPSY010000142.1:0-1697 GCA_964589295.1 uncultured Ignavibacteriaceae bacterium | reverse complement strand
TGCCGTGAATACGGCCGGTACGGTATATGGAGATCAGGAATCCTTTACTACCTTCTGGTCTATGCATTTATGAACCTCGGTGCTTTTTTTGTGGTAATGTTAATTGCAAATAAAATCGGCAGCGAAGATATTGATGATTACAAAGGTCTCGGTTCATCAATCCCGTTTTTAGGTGTAGCACTTGCAATCTTTTTATTAGCATTAGCCGGGCTTCCCCCTACTGCCGGATTTATAGGTAAGCTTTATATTTTTATTGCACTTGTTGATGCTAATATGATTGTAGCTGCAGTTATTGCATTGTTGAATACTGTTGTTGCGTATTATTACTACGTGCGCGTTCTTAGAAACCTTTACCTTGTAAAAACTGATACTGAAAAAGAAGTTCTAAAATTTTCGCCAGCCAATATTGTAATTGTAGTGTTACTTCTTATCCCGGTTTTCGTTTTTGGTATTTACTTCACTCCGCTCGTTAATCTTGCAAAAGCTTCCATCTCTATGATTGGGTTCTAAATTTTGATTTGTTATTAATTGAAGAATTTTTTAGTTTAATATCAGACTAATTTAGTCTTATTATATTATGCTAAAATTATCAAAAAAGACAGAATATGCGTTGATGGCAGCCAAATATATGGCGCTCAACAACTCGTCAGGATATTCCACTGCGAAGGAAATTTCCACCAGTTATAATATCCCTCACCAGCTTGTGGCAAAGGTGCTTCAAGCCATGGCCAAAAATGATATTGCTGTATCAGCCAAAGGTGTTAACGGTGGATTTATTCTTGCTAAAGAACCCGCAGAAATTACACTAAGCGATATAATCAAAGCTATCGAAACTAATTATCATATTGTAGATTGCTTTAATGAAAACGGATCAATTGATGATTGTTCAAAATTCGATTGCTGTAAGATCAAGGATCCGCTGGCGGAAATACAAAAAAAGATAGATAAAATATTTTTTGAAACTTCACTGCAACAAATTTTATAAAAGAATAATTAACGGGAGGAAAAATGTCAACAAACAATTCACAGGTTTTAAATACATTAAAAAATAATGATGAAATACTTCTTAGATTTCTTAAAGCAAAGTTCCCGGTTTTTCACAACTCTAATATTTTTTTTAGAGATTTTCAATATGGAATAAGAAGCTTCCTGGAAAAGAAAGATATAATTGTTACTTATAAAGAATCGGAAAAACTTGCTAACGATATTGCCGAACATTTTACCGGTAAAGGGATTTTCCAGAGGGTGAACAACCAGGGCTGGAAAGTTAACTATCCGGAATTTGCTGCTGTTGAAGCGGGCGATCCTTTTTAAATAAAATTCTTTTTACAAAAAAGTTATAAGGAAATAATAATGTCAGAAGTTATTAAAGAGAATGAAATAAATGTAACCGAAAAAGCGGTTAAAGAAATAAAACGAATAATGTGGGAGAATGAAGTACCGGATGGCTATGGGCTAAGAATAGGAGTGCGCGGCGGCGGCTGTTCAGGTATGCAATACACACTTGGCTTCGATGAAAAAGCTAATGAGGGTGACGCTGTAATTAAAGCTGATTCAATTAATATTTTCGTTGATGGAAAAAGCTTGTTTCATATAACAGGAATTGAGCTCGATTTTACGGATGGTCTTACAGGAAAAGGATTCGAATTTAAAAACCCTAATGCTACCCGTACCTGCGGATGCGGCGAATCTTTTGG
>CAZPSY010000141.1:0-5077 GCA_964589295.1 uncultured Ignavibacteriaceae bacterium | reverse complement strand
ATAAGGTTTGAATGGAATAATCATTCATTAAAAATAACAACCTTCCCTTTTACAATATCATCTCCTTTTTTTATTACGTAGATGTAAACACCGGATGCAAGTTTGTTTCTATCGTTATCTAATCCATCCCAAACAACTCCTGAAAATGTTTTTCCATCATCTGTCGATATTGGCCTAGTATCCAATTCAGCAGAAAAGATCTGTTTCATTCCTGAAGAAAAAACATGTAGATTTATTTTCTCACCGGCTTTCGTATCGAAAGTGATTGATATATAGTTCTCAGAATGTTTTCTGTAATAAAATGGATTAGGAAAAACAAATAATTCTTCAATTTTAATTATTGTATTCCTTGCGGTATCTTCTCTTACTATTTGACGGTTCAAGATTTCGGATACTGACCAGAAAGTTGGATTTGCGGTACTAAAAATTGAGGAGTATTCATCTGTTAGTTTTCTTTCACCGCTGTTGGGATTATTGAAAAGCTCATAATCGAAATTGAAATCCTGGCTCAGTTCGGTTATTGCAGATGAAGCATCTCCATTCGAGACTATTGAAACAAGTGTGTCGCTTGAAGAAGTAAGTATAAACTTTATAAAATTATTTGTAATAGGATTTGCCGTCATATGTACAGGTTCAGATGGAGGAGTAAATTGAATAGTTCCTGTTGGGGTAATTAAAGGGAAGCTAACTGCTTCTTTAAAATAGGTACCAGGAATTGTTCTATAATTAGTGAAGTATGTCCATATTCCAAATTTATTAAGCTCCCTTGGAAAAGCAGAACCTTTGTTAATTATAGAATTGTTAATAGAAGTAATAGCTCTGAAGTCAGGCATCAATTCCCATTGCAATTTTAGAATTTCAAAACCAAATCTTTCCTTTAAATAAATATTCCATATTGCCATATTATAACCGTTTTGCTGGGGCATAGGTCTATCTGGATGGGCAAAATAAGAACTTAAGTATTGTAAATAATCATTCACATCATCGTAAACAAACTCTTCAAATGCGGTCGAAGTTATTTCATAAAAGTAAGTATCGGAAGCCCGGAAAATATAATTGCCTCCCTGTATCGTGTGATGAAACTCGTGCGCTGCAGTAACCCGTAGTCCATTAACACCTTCAGAAAAATAACCGGTATAGTTGTTATCCATAACAAGATACGAAGTGTACTTTTGACTACCCGGTTCAATTTCATTTTCGAACTGGGTAAATCCGTATAAGCCGGATGGCTGGTTAATAATATAAACATCGTACAAATTATCACCGCCCTCATTTCCGTCAGGGGGAGGTGCAGGATAACCTAAATAATCCACTTCAAAGCTGTAAGTGGAATCCAAAGTTTTTACGACTTCCTGAATATTGGTTTCAATAGATGCACTGCTTATATAAGAAGGAACACTAAACCCGGTAGTATCATAATGAATTCTGAAAAAACCAGATGGGGAAACGATGCTTGTTTGCATGACAGGTCTTTGCAGCAACGGTTTTAGCACGCTGTGCTGTTCAACGGAAAAGGAATTGAGGTTAAACTTAACCCTGTTTACAATTTCCAAACCGCATTTCCGTTCTTCGGCAGTTAGTTCTTCCGGCTGTTCTAACAAATACGGTGCTCTAACCTGGATAAACTTAGAATAAAGTGAGTCCAATTCATCCCGGCTAAGCTGCTGCGCTGTGTTGTTGGGAACAACAAGGAATAAAACAAAAACTAATACGGGAACTACTGTTTTAGCTGGATTAATGATATGCAACCTTCTTGCTTGTTTGAAAATACAAAATGATATTTACCAGGGAAAATACTTTCAATAAAATAATCTGCCGCATCAATCGAATCAAATAATTTTGTAAAGTTCAATCCTTTCCTTTTACTGGAAAGATCAGCTCTACTTAAAGATTTTTGCACCGGCGAATAAGCAGTAAGATATTTCTTACTTCCTAAATTTGTAAAACTGAAAAATAGTTGATTTTCATCTTTCATGTTCAGCCATTCAGGAAAAATTAAGGAAGATGTAAAATCCGGTCTCCAGTAATCTGAAACAAGAGTAAAATTACCCTCGCCGGTTCCAATTACACTAATAACATCCGAAGAACCGTTATACTGCAAATCAGCAGATATACTTGAAAAAACCACCTGGTCGGTTTTAGGCAGATGAATAATATTTTTATATTCATTCGGACCGGTTTTAATAACAGCTTTTTTATAATATAGTGTGTCGGAATGTTCCTTCCAGTAATATATAATCGGTTCCTCTGCAGCAATAAGTTGGGAATGGAGAACGTTCCTATCAACAAATGGGTACTGTTTAAATGTTACACTTAATTTCCTGTACTCAAATTTGCCGAGCACAAAGCTGTTTTCATTATTGTAAGTAATAAAAATATTTGTCAGGGTAGAATCAATTCTTTTTACTTTCAGATCCTGGATATTCCCCGGAGAGTAAAGCTGCATTCGATTAAAAGTTTGTTTTTTAAAATCTGTCCTTACTATCTCAAATAGGCTGCTTCCTTTTGTAAAACAATAGAAGATGTTCTCTCCTGAAAATGTTACCTCGGTAATAATTTCTTCATGATCAGATGAAAGCGGCACGGTATAATAGAGTGAAGGTATTCCCTTTTTATCTCTTATTAAGAAATTCAATTCGCTTTTGTAGCTATCGATAAAACATATATCTGTTATCCCATCTTCAGCATAATCAAAATGCTGAATTGCTTTTGGATTAACAGCAGGAACAAAATTTACATCTTTGGTAATACCTTTAAAGTTCTTAATGGAAAATAACTTTCCTTCATCCCTTATAAGCCACAATCTATTTTTACTTTGATGAACATCTGTTAAGCCATCCTTTTTTCTATATAGAATTTCTTTATAAAATTTTCTGTCATCATTACCATAAATTACAGAAAGGCTTCCATTTGTATAATCTGCGTATGCAAGATCTGTTAAACCATCCTGGTTAAAGTCTCCCGGCAACACTTCTTCGGGAATATGCTCGACCTGTAAAACAACCTTTTCTTTATAAGATGATTGAAAATCACCAAATATAATTGAAATAGAGCCAGAATTTGATATAACCAGGTCTTCAAAAGTATCATTATCAACATCAAAACTATTAATGTTGTAGAATTTTGTGTCTGATGGTAGTGAACGCATCAAATTAAAATTTCCTTCTCCATCGTTGTAATAAAACTGTAAAGATCTTTCAAGAAGGTTGCAAGCTACAATATCATAAAAACCATCGTTGCTTAAATCTATAAGTGTTGAAAAACAAAAACTTGAGCCGTCGATGACCTTGCTTTCGCCAAGTCCTCCTTTGTCTTGATAGATAAGGGAGATACCATCGAACCCGCTACCTGAAACAAGAAATTCCTGGATGCCAGAATTATCAACATCTCCGACGCTTATACTTTCAGGAAATGAATCGAATTCCAGCTTTGAAATTATTTTTGGTGTTTCATTTTCGGAAATATTGATCAAACCAAGCAAACGGTTTTTGCGTGAAGAAAAAACATACCTGCCTTTAGTTTTTAGCGGCTCGAGCTGAGAAATTTCGAATGGCAAAGAGTATTCTTTAATTAATAGCTTATTCTTATTCATTAAACCGCTAACAATAGCAATTTTCTTTTTAGAAGAAGAGTAAAGGATAAGCTCTAAAGCGGAATCATTATTAATATCTGCAGGAAGACAGTGCTCATAGCCGGATGGAACCTGGTATGAGTTATACTCACAAAAACCATTGATGGGAATTTGTGCAGAAGTATTTTGCGAAAGGATTAGGAACAAAATTAAAAAGCTATAATTTTTTCCTGTTTTTAAGTCTGTATTCCCTCCTTTTAAGTGCCTCCTCATAATGCCTTTTTTCTTCATCAGTTTCAGGTATTACATCTGCTGCTTTAACCGGATTACCATCTTCATCCACACCAACAAAAGTAAGGAAAGCGGTGTTCGAATGAATTTTAGTACCCTTAGTAAATGATTCAGCAAAAACTTTTACACCAACTTCCATAGAAGTATTAAACACCCTGTTAACCGATGCACATATAGTTACTGCATCGCCGAGTTTTATCGGCTGATGAAAATCTATCCGGTCTACCGATGCGGTGACACAAACCTTATGAGAATGTTTTGCAGCGCTTAATGCAGCGCATATATCTATCCAGTGCATCAATTGCCCGCCAAGCAGATTACCAAGCTGGTTAGTATGGTTTGGTAGTACCAGCTCCGTCATCATTACATGCGATTCTTTTACTTTTTTTTTGTTGGCTATCAATTAATCGAAAGGTTCCCTTTAAGTTGTGCATCAAGTGCGTTCTTCATCTCCTCAACCTCTTCATAGTTCTCATCATCAGGATATAACTGTAAGAATTTTTTCATCTCGGTAAAAGCTTCATCTTCTCTTTCACGTTCCATCAGTAATAATATTTTCCTGTAAGATGCCATGGCAGCGTAGGGTGTATCGTGGTAAGTTTCTATTACATTATTTAAATATTTAATAGTGGCACTATAGTATTCAAGCTTTCCATAAATTACTGCAATGTTATATTCTTTCTTAGCAAGCTTTTCATTCAACTCATTAATTTTATTTTCAGCTTCAGCCACTTTTTCGTTAAGCGGAAAGAAATCTATAAATGCCTGTAATTCTACAATGGCTTTTTTAGTGTACACCTGATCGAGATTAAAATCGGGTGAAAGTTGATAGTAGCTGTCCGCCAACATATACTGTGCCTCAGAAACAAATTCACTTGCAGGCATATTTCTTATAAGTTTGCTGAATTCGTAAGCGGCAACAATATATTCGCTGCGCTGGTATCTTGTCATTCCCAAATAATATTGTGCGTCATCAACTATAATACTTCCGGGATATTGAAGCAGAAGTGACTGAAATTCAGCCAGCGCATCCTCATAATCTTCATCTTCATATAGACTTATAGCATGATTAAGCTGTTCCTCAGGTCCAAAATCAGTTGTATCAATTGATGAAGAGCATCGCCAAATGCCAATTATCATCAGTAAAAGTAAACTTAGTTGTTTCATCTGTTTATAATTTTAAATTTTTGTCAGATGGAACTCGCAGCCCATAAA
>CAZPSY010000140.1:0-5102 GCA_964589295.1 uncultured Ignavibacteriaceae bacterium | reverse complement strand
ATTCGAATAAAAACTATGGTTTAGAAAGTGGTTTTTATGCAGAGAAAGTTACACTAAATACACTACTGAGTAAATCAGATTTTATTTCTGTCCATCTTCCCCTAAATAAAAACACGCATCATTTTTTAAATAAGGAAAGATTGAGTTTAATAAAATCAACTGCCATACTTGTAAACACAGCACGCGGAGAAATAATTGATGAATCGTTTCTCATAAAAATGTTAAAGAAAGATAAAATTCGTAGTGCAGGATTTGATGTTTATGAAAATGAACCGGCAATAAACAATGAGCTTTTAAAACTGAATAATGTAGTATTGCTTCCTCATATCGGCAGTGCAACGGAAGAAGCCCGTAGCGGAATGGCAGAACTTGCTGCAAGGAATGTGATAAATGTTTTACAGGGGAAAAAACCGATAACCCCTGTTTATTAAAATAACTGTTAGTTGAAAATCAGGATGGTATTAGGTAGTTTTAAAATCAAAAAGTAAAAAAATGAGAATTGGAATTCCAACCGAAACCCTATGGGAAGAAAGAAGAGTTGTACTTGCCCCGGCAGGTGTAGATTCCCTAATCAGAGCAGGTCATACTGTTTATATTCAAAGCGGTGCCGGCAATGCCAGCCATTTTACAGATCAGGATTACAGTGCGACCGGAGCTACAATCGTTTATAGTGCTGAAGAAGCTTTTGGTAGAGCAGAACTAATTGCAAAAGTTGCCTCCATTTCAGATCAAGAGATTGATTACCTCCAGGAAAATCAAATTCTATTCTCTTTCCTTCAGCTTTCGGTGGGAAGGCGTAAAATTGTTGAAAAACTTTTAGAAAAGAAAATCACTGCAATTGGCCTTGAGTTAATTGAGAAAGATTCAGGTTTACCAATACTTCATTCGATGAGCGAAATAGCTGGGCAGATCGCAATTCAGGTTGCTGCAAGATACCTAGAAAGCTATTCTGAAGGAGGAAGAGGAATTCTTATGGGTGGTATTGCAGGCGTAGCACCTGCAGCTGTTGTTATTTTAGGGGCTGGGGTTGTAGGAATTACTGCTGCACGAGCAGCTATAGGAAGAGGCGCTCAGGTTATTGTAATTGACAAAGATTTGAATAGGTTAAGGACGGTAGAATCCCGATTTCATAAGCAGGTAACAACTGTAATGGCTAATCCATATACTATTTCCCGTGGTGTTGAGTTTGCAGATGTGCTGATTGGAGCTGTTTTAATAAAAGGTGAAAAAACTCCGCATCTTGTTAGTAAAGAAATGGTTAAGAGAATGAAAAAGGGAGCAGTAATTGTTGATGTTTCCATTGATCAGGGTGGATGTATTGAAACCAGCAGGGTTACTACTTTATCTGATCCTGTTTATAATCTGCATGATGTTATTCATTACTGTGTTCCTAATATGCCTGCAGTCGTTTCCAGGACTGCTAGCTACGGTTTGAATAATTCGGTAATGGAATATATCCACCCGGTTGCAGAAAATGGAATAACCGCTGCTCTTATGGAGAGCGAAGGATTAGCAAAGGGTGTATGTACTCATAACGGTGACTGCGTAAACGAATCTCTTGCACATACTTTTAATCTTGAGTATAAAAAGCTGCATCTTTTTCTAACAAACTAATTATAATCACAAAAATAAAACCATAGTTATCGTTTTTATCTGAATAGAAAGAAGTTAATAACTTAATTGCAACCTACGATGAATACAGAAACAGAAATAAAATTAAGAAATATTCCAACTAACATTTTAAATCTTTATAAAAATAAACTTTGCTCTTCAGATGAAGCTGTTAAAAATATAAAGTCCGGCGATAACGTAGTTATACAGCCCGGCTGCGCAGTTCCTTCAGAACTTGTGCGTGCAATGGTTAGAAGAAAAGATGAACTTGAAGATGTTACTGCTTATCACATTCTTATAGTTGGCGATCTTCCTTACGTTAAACCGGGGATGGAAAAGCACTTTAAGCATAAAGCATTTTTTATCGGCGCAAATACCCGTAAGGCAGTTAACGAAGGCAGGGCTGAGTTCATCCCCATTTTCCTCTCAGAACTTCCCCTACTATTTAAACGAGGAATTATTCCTGTTGATGTTGCTTTACTAAATGTTTCACTGCCGGATGAACATGGTTTTTGCAGTTATGGTGTTGATGTTGGAACAATTAAAACGGCAGCTGAAAAATCAAAAATAATAATTGCCCAATGTAACAGCGAAATGCCAAGGAGTTTGGGAGACAGTTTTATACATATAAATAAAATTCACCATATAGTTGAGCATACCGAAAAGATCCAGGAGCTGCCCCAGGTCGATCCAAATGCAAGTAAAGAATTACTTGATATTTATGACAGGATAGGAAAAAATGTTGCTGGGTTAATTGAAGATGGTTCTACGCTGCAAATGGGTATAGGGGCTATTCCCGATTCAGTTATGAGATATGCAAGGGAACGAAAAAATCTGGGCATCCATACGGAGATGTTTTCCGACGGAATAATTGATTTGGTTGAAGAGGGAATTATTAATGGTGAGGAAAAAACTCTTCATCCCGGAAAAATAATTGCTGGGTTCGTTTTGGGTACGCAAAGAGTTTTCGATTTTATTGATAACAATCCTGTTATTGAATTTCATCCCCAGGAATATGTAAATGATCCATTTGTAATTGCACAAAATAAAAAGATGGTTGCAATAAATTCTGCAATCGAAGTTGATCTTTCAGGGCAGGTTTGTTCCGATTCTTTCGGACCCAAATTGTATAGTGGTATTGGCGGGCAGGTAGATTTTATACGCGGTGCCGCCCGTTCGGAAGGCGGCAAGCCGATTATTGCTCTTCCTTCTGTTACCAAGGATGGAAAAACTTCCCGTATTGTTTCACAACTTAGACCCGGCTCCGGCGTTGTTACTTCGCGGGGTGATGTTCACTACGTTGTTACTGAATATGGTATTGCCCAGCTCTTTGGTAAATCCATTAAAGAAAGATCCAGATCTCTTATAGAAATTTCGCACCCCGATTTTAGAGATGAGTTAGCAAAATATGCCAACGAAATTTTCCATATCTAACTGCCTATGATAGCTGTAATTGGTGATATCCACGGATGTTTTTTTACCCTTGAAAAACTTTACAATGAGATTATAAGCAGCTATCCCGGAATTCCAATCTGCTCAGTTGGTGATTTGGTAGATAGAGGCAAAAATAATTATGAAGTTATTGAATTCATAAAGAAGAACCGGATAACTTTTACAGCCGGTAACCACGATCTTATGTTTTACTATTTTATTAAACATCCGTCAAGCCCTCTTGGAAGGTCCTGGATTTATAATGGTTCTGAAACAACATTGGATTCTTACAGCAATCGTTTTAAAGAAATGAACCTGCATCTTAATTTTATTATTAAAGCGCCGCTTATCTTAAACCTGGATGATTGTTTTATTTCTCACGCAGGTATATCAGGTTATTACTCAAGGAAACTTGGCAAAAAACCATTAGATAATATGGACAAATTTAAAAGTATAGTTGAGCCTGAGTTAAACAACGAACATGGAATTTTGTGGACGAGAGATAAACTGATGAATCTTGGAAAGCTGCAGGTAGTTGGGCACACAAGTTTTGAAGATGTTTTTTACGAGAAATCGAGTAATGCTGTTTATGTTGATACAAGAGTATATGCAGGGAATAAATTAAGTGCTGCAATCATCGATAAAAGTAATATTATTGAAACTTTGTCCATTGAAACTGATCGAAGAGATATTTAACATATTTAGTTTAAAACCAGTTAATCATATAAAAATCTATGAACAAAACGACTAATTTTCTTTCCCAAAACTCACAAGACTTTATAAAGATTCTAACTTCAAACAATATTTCTAAATTTTATTTTGTTTATGATGTTAAGCAAAAAAAACTTTTAGCTTCACATTCAATTCTTCAACCAATAGCAGATTATTTTTCTGAAGATAAAAGAGATTTTATTGAACATGAAGGTATGTTCTTTCAAGTTTCAAGTAAATATGAAATGCTGCTTGGAGCATTTATTCACCGTACTAATCGCGGACAAGCTGCGGGCGGAGTTAGATTTTGGAAATATGATAACATTGAAAGTTATTTTAGAGATGGTTTACGGTTGGCTGCTGGAATGACTTTTAAAAATGCTCTTGCCGGTTTATGGTGGGGTGGGGGAAAGGGAGTTATTATGCATAACCCTGCTTATGAATGGAATAACAAGGATGTACGTCATCATATTTATAAAGAATACGGTTTATTTATCTCTTCACTAAAGGGATGTTATGTTACTGCAGAAGATTTGGGAACCTATGTAAAAGATATGGTAGATGTTTTTTCAGGAACCCGGTTTACAACTTGCATTCCACCTGAACTTGGCGGAAGCGGTGTACCGGCAATCCCTACCGCAAGGGGAGTGGTTTGTGGAATGGAAGCTGCTATCGACTTCCTTAAACTTGGTTCACTCCAGGGAAAAACGGTTGCCGTGCAGGGGCTTGGTCATGTTGGAATTCCGCTTGTTGGGTTTTTATTTGAAAAAGGAGTAAGCAAAATTATTGCCTGTGATGTAAATCCTGATAACGTAAAAGAAACAAAGGGAAAATATAAAGACCGAAATATTGAGTGCAGACTTGTCGATATTGATAATACGTCAATTTTTTCAGAAGAATGTGATATTTTTTCACCAAACGCAACTGGAGCAATTTTAAATCCCGATACCATAGATAAAATAAGATCTAAAATTATTTGTGGTGCTGCAAACAACCAATTAGAAGATCCTGAAAGAGATGGAATTCTTCTGGCAAAAAAAGGTATTACCTACATACCCGATTTTCTTACCAACAGGATGGGAATTGTTAATTGTGCAAACGAGCAATATGGATATGTTAATAATGATACAATTATCGAGCAGCATTTTAGTAAGGATTGGGAATATTCAATTTATAATACCGCAATAAAAGTTTTAGAGGAATCAAAATCATCAAACAATCCAACTGCAAAAATTGCTTTGCAAATTGCTGATGAACTCTCTAATGTTAACCATCCTATATTTGGCCACAGGGGCAAGGCGATAATTAAATCACTTCGTGAGAATGAATGGCATTTAAATTAATAATAT
>CAZPSY010000139.1:0-5110 GCA_964589295.1 uncultured Ignavibacteriaceae bacterium | reverse complement strand
CCAATGGGTCTTTCTTTCGTGTCTAAAGTTTCGCCGCCAAAAATGAAAGGATTAATGATGGGGGGATGGTTTGGGGCAACAGCCATCGGAAATTACCTTTCAGGTTTTGTAGGAAGGTTCTATCAAAATTGGGAACTCTGGCAATTTTTCTTACTGCTGGTTATTACTTCATTCTTCGCAGCATTAATTCTTCGAATGTTTCTTAAGAAGCTTAAACACGCAACTGAATAAAATTATCAACCCCGCCCTTGCGGGGTTTTTATTTCTTGTGAATCCTTTTTGTTCTTTGATAATCAAACTACTTTACAAAGAAATTTATTTAGGAATTATACTCTGTGCAGATATTATTATACACAATTATTGCGGTTGTTTTATTCTTCATTATTAAGAAGGCATTGCTAATAAGATCTATTAAGCATTATTCCCCGGTTGATGCATCGCAAAAACTAAAGAAGGGAAACAACACGGTGCTACTGGATGTGCGGACATCTTTAGAAAGAAAAAAGAGTCGTATTAAAGGTTCGTTTCATCTTCCGCTTCCGGAAATAAACAGCAAAGCAGCAGAGTTGAAGAAGTTTAAGGATAAAGAGATTATCTGCTATTGCAGAACGGGCAGCAGGAGTCTTAATGCAGCATCAAAATTAAAGAAGCATGGTTTTACCGTTGCAAACCTTAAGGGTGGAATTATGCAATGGAATGCGGTAGGATTAAGATGATAAAGAAAGCTGCTAAGATTATATTACCAATAATAATAGGTGCCCTGGGTGGCTATCTTTACTATTATTTTATTGGTTGTAATAACGGCTGTGCAATAACTGGCAGCCCCGTTAATAGTACTGCTTATGGTTCTGTTATAGGTGCACTATTTACAAATTGGAAGTCAGGAATTAAATCATTAAAAAATAATGGAGAAGAAAATGAAAAAGAACATGGGAACGATTGATCGTGTTGTAAGATCTTTAGTGGCAGTACTAATCGCAATTCTTTATTTCACAAATCAAATTAGTGGTATTGCAGCAATTCTACTGGGTATTGTTGCTATTGCATTTTTGGTAACAAGTTTCATGAGTTCTTGTCCGGCATATATGCCATTTAAAATTTCAACAATTAAAAAAAACAATAAAAATTAACTGAAGTATAAAGGTGAAGTTATGCAATATGGTTTTTCAAAAACAGTAGATTTACCATTTGAACAGACAATTGAAAAGGTAACTGAAGAATTAAAGAAAGAAGGGTTCGGCGTTTTAACAACCATCGATGTAAAAGATACCCTAAAGAAAAAAATTGATGTTGATTTTAAAAAGTACACAATACTCGGTGCATGCAATCCACCCATAGCACATAAAGCACTTCAAATAGAAGAAGAGCTTGGATTGCTTTTACCCTGCAACGTAATTGTATACGAAAAAGATGATCAAATAAAAGTTTCTATGTTCGATCCTATGTTGATGACGAACGTTATAGACAACGAACTAATGGAACCCATAGCTAAAGAAATAAAAGAAAAATTACAGCGTGTACTCGCTGAAGTATAAAAAAAAGAAAGGTAAACTGTAATGGCAGAGCATTTAACCAAACAAACATTCCAGGAAAAAATATTTAATTACGAAAAAAGCCAGGAATGGAAATATGAAGGGGATCTACCCGCAGTAGTTGATTTCTGGGCTCCATGGTGTGGTCCTTGTAAAATGGTAGGACCAGTAATAGATGAGCTTTCTAAAGAGTATGAAGGTAAAGTAAATTTCTATAAAGTGAATACAGACGAAGAGCAGGAGCTTGGCGGTGTATTTGGAATTAAAAGCATTCCTTCTTTGCTTTTTATTCCAAAAGAAGGTCAGCCAAAAATGGCAGTTGGGGCAGTGCCAAAAGAATCTATGAAAGAAACAATCGAAAAAGAATTTTTTACAAAAGAATCTGTTTAATCTTTTAAATGCGGGAGAAATCCCGCATTTTTATCATCTTGTATATTATAAAAATATGAGGGTTTAAAAAGCTTTAAATAATTTAAAGGCTTTTTCATTATTTCACTATAATTTTTCTCTCCCATTATAACATCCGCCAGTAATTCGCTTAACCTTTTGCCATAGTGCCTAAACACAAACCTTCTTATATGAGGCGAACCGTGCACAAACCATGCAAGTAACCTGGCATACTTCAGTTCAGCAAATAGTGGTTTTAAACTTTTTGAATAAATCTTTGCCACTTTCATTTTATCCTTGCTCCCCTCAATTACCGCTTTAGCAGCAAGCTGCCCGCTTTCGATTGCATAACTTATTCCTTCAGTAGTAATAGGATCAGCTAAGCCAATAGTATCACCAGTTAATAATATTCTTTTAAAAACCGGTTTTAATCGGAAGGGGTTAATGGGAATAATATGTCCATGTTTTTCAATGTTTGATACATCTTTTAAACCCAGCATTGCAAAATATTTTTCCAGATAATCATTAAGGTTTACCTTGAGTTTTTTCATTGAAGCAATGCCAACAGAAAGGTGATTCTTTTTAGGGAAGACCCATGCATAACCGTGAGGAATAAACCCGAAATCAAACCGGGTCGAATTTTTATAGTAATCAAACTCATCATCCGGCAAAGAAACTTCGCACTCAATAGCAGGAACCCTAAAATAATTTTTATTCATCCCGCAGATTTTTGCAGAAATACCGGAAGCACCATCGGCACCAATTACAAAATCAGCTTTAAAAGTAGTGCTGCCGGTTACAACCTCTACATCTTTGTCATTACAATCTACACTTATTATGTTAACAACATCGTTAACTTTTGCCCCCTTCTTAACTGCTTCCGAAACTATCAAATTATCCAGGTCAGCCCTCATCATCATATTTATTATCGGTTTTTCTCTGGTCACTTTAAAGAATAAATCAGTTTCATGGTCATATATGTCTATCGTGTTAAAATTTCTTTCAACAACTCCATCAGTGCTAAATGGAAGTTTTTCTATTGCACGATGAACAACACCCCCACCGCAGGTTTTATATCGCGGTAGTTTTTCTTTCTCAAGAACCAGAACATCTGCACCACTATTTGCAAGTTCGTACGCAGCCGATGAGCCTGCAACCCCGGCGCCGATTATTATTACATCATATTTTTGTTGCTGAGAATGCGTGCTCATAATATTTTAAATACATTAAGCAGCCGTTTCAAACCTGATGATGAAGAGAGCGACTTAACCGGTTCTGCTTTTAAGAATTCTTTTCTTACACTATTAATTAATTGAAGATCCGGGGAAGAAATATTATAAATATTAAGATAAACCATAACGCAAATTGCTGTTTTAAGAGTTAGTGCTCTCACTCTTATTGTGTGCGTAGAGTATCTTCCCGGGTGAATATGTATATAATTTTCTTTCTGATTGCCCATCCTTAATGTCCAGGTAGATTTGTCCGGCAAAGTAATTAACCTGTATTCCTTGCCTTCTGAAAACAACCATTTTTTATAGGATTCGTATTCAAAAACTTTGTGCTTTTTTAGGAACTTCCTTATAAATTCCGTTAATTCAAAGGGTTCAAGCTTGCCCAAATACAAATCCATCCGGGACTCGCCAACCTTTGGCAGAAGAGAAGAAATGTTTTTTAGCTCTTCTTCATTCTTGTTTTTTTTGATTTGCTTCGCAATAAAACCGGCATGGTGCTTCCAGCAGTTTAAATTGAATGGCGAAGATATATTACAATTATCTTCCAACTTATTTCTGTTAGATTATTAAATTACCATTTTAATATCTTGGTGTTCACTTAGCTTTTTGAACACTAAATCTCTTACAACTTCGGAGGGAACTATAATAGTTACATTTAAACTATAATACTTTTCGTTTTTGCTAATGTTCGATGGGGTAATTTCATATTCCAATCCAGGCACTATTTCTTCAACTGCTTTTAAAAGTTTATCTACATCAATACCGATAACTTTATAACCCCATTTTGTAGGATAATCTACTATGGGTTTACTTTTGTTTGAACCATTCATCATTTTAAAATATAATACAAATTATTTTATAAAGAGAAATTATCAAAATAAATTCTATTCATTTATGTATTTAACTAAGTTTAATTAAGTATTTTTATCATCCTTTGAATAAAGCACTCGGTTAAGTGTATAAATTAGTGAAATGAGAAAAAAGATAGTTGAAGATCCTGGTTTATCAGTTTCCTTAAAAGAGGAGTTTGAAATGCTTGTTAAGCAAAATATGCGGCGTGCTTATTTTTCGGCGCTTGGTTTGCTTGGTTCCCATGATGCAGCAATGGATGTTACACAGGAAGCTTTTATACGGGCGTACAGGAACTTCAAAAGTTTCAACGGCGAGAGCAAATTTTTTACATGGTACTACAGAATCCTAAAGAATCTCTGTTTGAACTTTATTCGCGATAGAAAAAGAAAGAACGAAACAGAATATATTGAATTTAAAGAAGATGAGCACTCACAAAGCACGCCGGGTGAGGCGATAGAAAATAAAGAGCTTACAGAAAAATTACAGGAAGCAATAAATGAGCTGGAATTTGATGACCGGGAAGTTATTATATTAAAGGAGTTTGAGAATCATACATATAAAGAAATTGCTGAAATTCTAAGCATCCCCATTGGTAGTGTGATGTCCAGGTTATTCTATGCAAGGAAAAAACTTGCAGGCAAACTAAAGAGGAAAGTTTAATGAAGGAAAGATTTATAATTCTACAGGAAAAATATTTTGATGATGAACTGAGTGTTGAAGAAAAAGCTGAGTTTAACAACTTATTGAAAACTAATGCTGAATTAAAAACCGAATTAGAAGAACAGAAAAGAATTAAGGAGGTGTTAAGAAAAATGAAACTGAAGAATCCATCAAGGGAAGTGTGGGACAGCTACTGGATGGGAATTTACAACCGGATTGAAAGAGGAATTGCCTGGGTTGTTATTTCTGTTGGTGCATTAATCTTTTTTGGCTATGCAAGCTACGAAGCAGTAAATGCATTCATTAACGATACACAAGCTCCGCCATTGGTAAAATTCGGAATAACTTTGCTTATTTTTGGAGCGTTAATTTTAATCTTCTCTCTCATCAGAGAAAAAATATTCACTTCAAAAAGAGACAAATATAAGGAGGTTCAAAGATGATTGT
>CAZPSY010000138.1:0-5112 GCA_964589295.1 uncultured Ignavibacteriaceae bacterium | reverse complement strand
GATATGCCCGGAAGTAATGAAAGTTCTCCGGTAATTAGCGAAGATGATACTCAAATTCTTTTCGTTTCTGATTTAAATGGAATAAATAACATCTACAAAAAAAGGGTTGTCTTTTCTTCTACTGATATTGGTGTAAGTGATATTAAAGATATCAATCCAATTCCTGTTACAAATTCACAAGCAGGGCTCTACCAACTTTCTGCGTCCCGCGATGGTAAGAAACTGGCGTTTTCATCTTTATACGAATCTGCATTCAACATCTTTACACTTAGCAACCCGTTTGATATAGATTTAGAATTAGAGGAACTACCCCTTACTAAATTTAGAAAAGGAATGCTGGACCTGGATGCTCCGAAACTCATTGTTTCGGGTGATAAAGAAGATGAAACGAAAGTAAATATATCTGCCAGGGATACATCAGATTCAGAATCATCAATATTTCTAACCGGAAATTTTGTTGATTCATCAAAAGTAATTGAAGATTCTGCTGAAGTTGATTTTGGTAATTACGTATTTGGTGGCGAAACAATTGTTGCAAACGGAGAAGATGTTGATGATGATGATGATATATTTAACCTAACGGATAACCTGGATGAGCGAGGTAATTTTAAAGTACACAAATACAAAATTAATTTTGCTCCCGATCTTGTTTACGCTAATGCAGGTTACAGTACTCTTTACGGTTTAATTGGCACAACCTTAATCTCTTTTAGTGATGTTCTTGGTAACCACAAGTTAGTGGGTATCACCGGTTTGCAGATTGATCTTAAAAACAGCGATTACGGGCTGGCTTACTATTACCTTGCACAAAGAATAAACCTTGGAATTGAAGGATTTCACACTGCGCGGTTTCTTAGGGTATCGCGCGTTTCACAAAACGGACTCCTCTCTGCAGAACTAATCAGGTACAGAAATTTTGGTTTTGTCGGAAGTGCAAGTCTTCCGTTAAATAAATATTACAGGTTTGATGGCGCGCTTAGCTGGCTTAACGTATCCAGCGAAAACCTTGATAACGCGGCAGAGACTCCTGATAAGGCGTCATTCGTTGTACCTTCAATAAGTTTTGTTCACGATAATGTGCTGTGGGGTTATACGGCGCCAATTGAGGGGACTCGTTACAGGTTAAGTGTTTTTGGTAACCTTGGAATTGCCGATCCGAAGCTTAGTTTTTACTCAGTTATGGGTGATTACAGAACCTACTTAAGATTTTTTACAGATCATTCCCTGGCGTTTAGGTTTTCGGGTGGTTATTCTGATGGGAATAACCCTCAAAGGTTTTTTATCGGTGGAATTGAAAACTGGATAAACAGATCATTCTCTACTACCGAAATACCAATTGAATCAGCTTCTGATTTTGCATTTTTAACTGCTGCTTTACCGCTTCGCGGTTATAACTATTCAGAGCAGATTGGTACACGCTATGCCCTTATGAATATTGAATTGCGTTTCCCTCTTATTCGTTACCTGCTTACAGGTGGTTTGCCTCTATTATTTAATAACATAATCGGGGTTGCATTTGTTGATGTAGGAACTGCGTGGTTTGAAAATAAACAACTCAGTTTATTTAAACGGGATGAACTAGGAAACTTGGTAACAGATGATCTGTTAATCGGTACTGGTGTGGGTGCCCGCGTCTTCTTCTTATATTTTCTTTTACGGTTTGATGTTGCATGGGCATATAATATAGAAGGATTTTCGAAACCGAAATTTTACTTCTCTCTTGGTGCTGATTTTTAGTAATCAATTCATCAGTAAAAAATCTCCTGCAAAAAATTGAAAATGGGAAGCAATAGGGAAATTAAACTTTGCTAACGTTAATCAGTTGATTTTTTAGTTGGAGGTGTTTTTTCTTTATCTGAAGATTTGGGTTCAGCAGTTTTAGCCGGAGTAGATTTCGCTGAACTTACAGATTTGTTTTTATAATCCGTTTGATAGAAGCCACTCCCCTTAAAAATAGGTCCTGCTCCGGTTCCAATAAGTCTTTTTACAACTCCCCCACACTCTGGACAATCCGTTATCGGATCAGCAATCATTGGCTGAAACATTTCAAATGTATGATTACATTCTGTGCATTTATAATCGTAAGTTGGCATAATCGTTCTTTCTCTGGTATTAGTGAAGGCGAAACTTAGGGAAAAATTTAATATTTTCTATAAATTTGATTCATCTTAAAAAAATAAGATTCAGGTTGAGGGCAGATTGCCTATTAGTATTTTAAAAATATAGAATGTTATTGCCGTGAAAAAATTGTTAATCATTCTTATTATGCCCTTTATACTTACAAGTTGCTTAAATTATTACCAGGAGGTTAAGCTTGCTATTGATGGGTCCGGTTCAATGCATATTGATTACTGGATGCTGCTGCCTGATGATGAAAGTGCCAGCGTTGTTAGCAAAATAGGTATTTTCACTCCCGATTCTATTAAAAAAGAATTTACATCCGAACACAGTATTGTGGAAAATGTTGTGGTTTACCAGGATACAACTGATAGTACAACTCATGCTGTTCTGGATTTAACATTTACACATATTGATTCACTCAATGACACCAAAGCTTTTTCCGATGCACAGTTTTCATTTAAAGAAGGCGCTGCAGGGCACATAGTTTTCAGCCAGTTTATTCCGCCCATAGCAACAGGTTTTGGTATTGATGGAAGCGCCTACCATGTGCGTTACCAATACACATTTTCAGGAGATATAATTACTCACAATGCTCACTCTTCATCCGGAAGAACTCTTACCTGGCTCTATGCGCTTTCAGAAATTGGCGGTGGAAAAACAATTTCTGTTACATTCAGACCCTTCAAATTAAAGGAAACGCCAGTCTGGATCTTTATATTATCAGGATTTGTTTTGCTGCTGGTAATTTTTTTCCTCCTCAGAAAGAAGAAGAGCTAAATAAAGCTGGATAGCAACCATTTTCATTAATTTCAACTCCTTATTTTTTTTGATTTAACTTAGTGATTTATTTATATTTGTCCTCTATTTTTAAATAGATTCCTTAGAATAAAACTGTCATGGCAACTAACGATTATATGATTTTTTCCGGAAGTTCAAATCTTCCGCTTGCTATAAAAATATCTCAAAAAATTGGTAAACCATTAGGTTCAATTGAGCTTAAGCGATTTAGCGATGGCGAGATTTGGGTTAAATACGGAGAAAATATTCGTGGAATGGATGTTTTTATTATTCAGTCTACAAACCCGCCGGCTGATAACCTGCTGGAATTGTTGATTATGATAGATGCAGCACGTCGGGCTTCTGCAAAGCAGATTACGGCAGTAATACCATATTTTGGTTATGCACGCCAGGATAGGAAGGATCAACCGAGAGTAGCTATTACTTCAAAACTAATGGCTAATCTTATTACTGTTGCAGGTGCAGATAGAGTGATTTCAATGGACTTGCATGCACCGCAAATACAAGGGTTTTTCGATATTCCTTTCGATCACTTGTATGGTTCATCTGTTTTTCATGATCAGTTTGATCATCTTAAAAACGATTTGGCAATTGTTTCGCCCGATGTTGGTGGAATTAAACTTGCCAGGGCTTACGCAAAACTGCTGGGTAGTTCACTGGTGGTTATAGATAAGCGAAGACCAAAACAGAATGTTGCAGAGGTTGTACATATTATTGGAGATGTTGAGAATAAAGAAGTATTAATTGTTGATGACTTGATAGATACCGCAGGTACTTTTGTTGGAGCCGTGGAGGCACTTAAAAACATGGGTGCCAGCCATATTTATGGTGCCATTACTCATCCTCTTCTATCAGACAAGGCAATGGAAAGAATAAATAATTCCAACCTTTCAAAGTTGTTTGTTACTGATACAATAAACCTTGAGGGAAAGGGAAAATCGGATAAACTAAAAATAGTTTCGGCATCAGATTTATTTGCCGAAGCAATACGCAGGACATTTTATAACGAGTCTATTAGTTCGTTATTTAATATCGATAAAAGTTAACTTACATTTGGAGAATTAATGAAAACTGTAACTTTAGAAGCAAATAAAAGAAAAGACACCAGCAAAGCAACCAGGAACAGGTTAAGACGAGAAGGCAGAGTACCGGGTGTTTTTTATTCGAAACGTTTAGATACAATTCCAGTTGATGTTTTGGAAAAAAAGATCCGTCCATTGGTTTTTACTGCTAAAACCAATCTAATTTCGTTAAAAATTGAAGGACAAGAAGAACTCGAATGTATTATTAAGGATATCCAGTTCGATCCTGTTACGGAAGAGATTATTCACTTTGATTTATTAGGACTTACCAGGGGCGAGATGATCCAGTTAGAAGTTCCTGTTCAGTTGTTGGGCAGTTCCATTGGCGTTAGAGAGGGTGGATTGCTGCAGCACATATTGCACAAACTCGAAGTTGAGTGTTTTCCAAAAGATATTCCGGAGCATATTCCAATTGATATATCGGAGTTAGCAATTGGTGATTCGGTCCTAATTTCTGATCTAACCGTTGAGAACTTAACACTGTTAAATCCCGCCGACGCCCTGGTAGTTGCAGTTGGTCATCAGAAAGTTGTGGAAGAAGAGGTTGAAGTTACTGAAGAACTTGTTGAAGGAGAAGAACCTGCTGAACCGGAAGTTATTGGTAAAGGGAAACCTGAGGAAGAAGAAGAAGAAAAAGAATCCAAATAAAAGTGCGGGCAATTATTGGAATTGGGAATCCCGGCAGCAGTTACCAGTTTAATAAACACAATGCCGGGTTTCTACTAATCGATTACTTTGCAAAATTAAACTCCATCAAATTTATTCCTTCAAAATACAGCTATTACCAGGCGACTGGTACAATTGACCAAGCCGGTTTTGTATTAATCAAGCCCACTACTTATGTAAATGAAAGTGGTATTGCTGTGGCAGAGGTAATTAATAATTTTGAGCTTTCCCAGGAAGACTTACTCGTAGTTTGTGATGATGTTTATCTTGATCTTGGATCTTTCAAGGTAAAGCTATCTGGAGGAGACGGTGGACACAATGGACTTAGTTCAATAATTTATCATCTTAACACAATTGATTTTCCCAGGATTAAGATTGGTGTTGGCAGAAGCACTGAAGAAAAAAAAACTGGCAGACTATGTCCTATCCGATTTTAGTGATGAGG
>CAZPSY010000137.1:0-5137 GCA_964589295.1 uncultured Ignavibacteriaceae bacterium | reverse complement strand
TGTGCGAATCAAACAAACCGTTCAGTGTAATTTCATCAATAAAAAGTGTGCCGTATAAATGTGTGTTCTTTAAGTGTCCACGCGAACTTATAGAAGCAAAAAATTGTGCGTTATTTCCGGCAGCATTACTTTGGCGGCTAAGGTAATGATCGGCAAGGCGGAAGAATGTTACCGGAATCAAGTAGAGTATTTCAAGTTTATCAGAATAAACAATTGATTCGCCAAGAGAAACATTCAAACCTTTAAGCGGACGAAGTGTTAAAGTGTGCGATGCGATAAATTTATCCCTGAATAGAAATCTTGGGCTGCCGGTATCTGTGTAATAAATATCAGTTGAATCAATTACATCGGAAGCCAGCCACCCATGAAAATAATTAAAACTTAACCATTCAACAGGATAAACATCCAAACGGATAAAAGGATATGACGGCGGCTTTTGCGAAATAACCATCAAACCATTTTCGCCATAACCCCATTCTAAAAAATCTTTACCGATTGCAATTGTGCCCCAATCCCAATCTGTGGCAAGAATTCCCTTCGCTTCGCTGTACTCAATTTTATCAGTAGAATAATTTAAGATAGTATGATTGCTTCGTTCATTAATTCCGGTAATTGGTGAAAATCGTTTATCTTTGTCTATAGTGGTTCCGTTTTCTGCATTATCACGAAAATCAAAACTTACACCCAGCACATCCGTAATGTAACCATAAGTATAAAACCCATTCCAGAAGTGAGTTCGTTTTTCTTTATCTAGAGATCCAATTTCAGCACCAAGAATTAAACTAAGATTAACTTTAAATGCATCACTTCCATAAGAAAAAAATCTCCATCTGCCTGCAGGATCGTCACTGAAAAAATCCTTGTGTTCTACCTGCTCATCTCCATCATTCATTAACCATATTTCGTGATGATAATCTTTTATAAGGAATTCCAGTTCTTCTTTTTCAAGCGAGGTAAGTTGATTAATGTTCTTTTCAACATCAAGTAATTTTTTAGCAATATATTTTCTTGCCAGCGGTCTTATCTCGTCATAAAATTCTATAACACCTTTTTGGCTTAATCTTGCAAGATAATTGTAAACATCCCGGTGAAGAGGTTCATAAACAACTTGTGAGAAGGTAGAGGAAACTACAAACAGCAATAATGTTATTAAAAGTGTTTTATTAATATTTAAGAATAAATTAGAAACCAATCTTAAGCTCCGGTAATGAATTCTTTAATTTTATCAACTACAAATTGCTGCTGCCCGGTGCTAAGTTCAGGATAAATTGGTAACGCAAGAGTTGTAGCCCCGGCGGTTTCAGAAATTGGAAAATCTCCATCATTATATCCAAGATCAGCAAAACATTCCTGCTGATGAAAAGGAACAGGATAGTAAATTTCACATCCAATTTCATTATTTAAAAGAAATTCTCTTAAAGAATCTCTTTCCTGAGCCCTTATTATATACTGGTTATATATATGATAATTTTTAAGCTCATTAATATCTTTATAGATGGCTTTGGGTAACAGGATTTTGTTATTATCATCAAAATTTATTTTCCCGGTTTCTTCTGCTAAACCTGCCTCTATAAAAAAACTATTATACTTTTCAGCGTTTTCTCTTCTTTTCTCAGACCAGGAATTAAGATGAGGAAGTTTAACCCTAAGAACTGCGGCTTGTAAAGCATCCAGCCGGAAGTTGCCGCCAATAACTTTGTGATAGTATTTTGGCTCGCCCCCGTGAACTCTTTTAATTCGTAGTGAACGTGCAAGTTCATCATTATCAGTAACAACCAATCCACCGTCGCCATAACATCCCAGGTTTTTACTGGGGAAAAACGAGAAGCAACCGATATCCCCGATTGTACCAGCACATTTTCCATCTTTATACTCAGCTCCTATTGCCTGTGCTCCATCTTCTATTACTTTAAGGTTATGTTTTTTTGCAATTTCCATAACCGGCTGCATATCAGCGCATTGCCCATAAAGATGAACAGGAATTATAGCTTTTGTTTTGGAAGTAACTTTTCGTTCAACATCATCCGGGTCCAGGTTATAGGTTACGGGATCAATATCTGTTAAAACAGGTACGCCATTTAATCGTGAAACGACACCCGCAGTTGCAAAAAAGGAATAAGTAGGCACTATTACTTCATCACCCGGCTTAATATTAATTGCCATCAGGGCAAGGAGCAAGGCATCAGTACCTGATGACACACCAATAGCGTGTTTACATTTAAGATAGCTGCAGAATTCCTCTTCCATCTTTTGAACTTCGGGGCCGAGGATAAAGTACTGCGATTCTGCAACACGCAGAACTGCTTCATCTAATTCTTTTTTTAAGGATAAATATTGTGGCTTTAAATCTAAAAGTGGTACTCTCATATCAAACTCATTCTTTAATTTAAAATTAGTGAGAAACGTATGGAATTACTAATAAAGAACGCAGTCACTACGGTGTGTAAATAAAATCTTTATTTATCTCTTTAAATTTTTTTGATTTAAGATCTTTTGCAGAAATCACAGGATTTTCAACCTGCCAATCTATGTTTAAATCAGGATCGTTATAGAGAATGGAACGCTCATGTTCTTTGCTGTAGTAATTTGTACACTTGTAAGAAAATACTGCTTCATCTGATAAAACAGAAAAACCATGAGCCAATCCGGGTGGAATCCATATCTGCATTTTCTTTTCTGTGTTAAGCATATGTGCATAATGTTTACCGAATGTGGGAGAGCCAAACCTTATATCAACAGCTACATCAAGTACTTTGCCTGAAATTACCTGGCATAGTTTACCTTGCGCTTTGTCACCAACCTGGTAATGCAATCCTCTTACAGTTTCTTTTTTTGATTGTGAAATGTTATCCTGAACAAAATTTATATCAGGAGCAATTTCATCGTATTTTTCTTTGCTGTACGATTCAAAAAAATAACCCCTGTCATCGCTGAACAGATCAGGTTCAATCAGCAGGAGTCCTTCAATATTTGTTTTACTTACTTTCATATTAAAACGAATCTTCTTTTAATATTCTCTCCAGGTAATCCCTGTAGAGCGATTTTGGAATTGATTTTATTGAAGCATTAAACTGATCTTTATCAATAAATCCTTTGTAGTAAGCTACTTCTTCTATACAAGCTACTTTTAATCCTTGCCTGTCTTCAATAACGCCAAAAAAATTAGCGGCGGCAAGCAGAGCTTCGGGTGTCCCGGTATCAAGCCAAGCAACACCTCTTCCAATTTTTTCCGCACCGAGCTTACCCATTTCCATATATTTTTTATTAACATCGGTAATTTCAAGCTCACCACGATCGGAGGGTTTAAGATTTTTAGAAATTTCTACAACAGAGTTATCAAACAAATACAAACCAGGTACAGCAAAATGTGATTTGGGAAAAGCGGGTTTTTCTTCAATTGAAATTGCTTTTCCGTCATCACTAAATTCAACTATTCCGTATCTTTCCGGATCTTTAACCTGGTAACCAAAAATAGTTGCGCCGGTTTTATTAGCAAGCGCTTTGTAAAAGAAATCTATGTTGCCGTAAAAAATGTTATCACCAAGTATCAAACATACCGGGTCATCTTCTATAAACTCATCTCCGATAATAAACGCCTCGGCAATCCCATTTGGTGCTGATTGAACTTCATAATCTAACTTTATTCCAAGCTGAGAGCCATCACCAAATAGTTGTTTGTAATGCGGAATAGTTTTTTTATCCGATATAATCAGAATTTTTCTAATCCCACCCAGCATAAGGATGGATAGAGGATAATAAATTAGCGGCTTATCATAGATAAGAGTTAATTGCTTACTATAAACTTTTGTAATTGGGTATAGCCGTGAACCGGCACCTCCGGCAAGGATTATTCCCTTATAGTTGTTCTTATTATGGTTCTGTTTACCTTCTGGGTTCATCATAGTCTTGCAAATATAAAAAGATTCTTCCTGAATATTACATTTTAGAGAAGTAAATAGATGGTTGCAAAATTAAAGCAACGTACCACCCAAAATAATTATTGCAACTGTGAAATAGATTATTAATCCTACTATATCAACAATTGTGGTTACAAGCGGAGCCGAAGAAGTGGCAGGATCCGCACCAAGCCGTTTTAAAATGAAAGGAAGCATCGATCCGGATAAAGTTCCCCACATAACAATTCCAATTATTGAAATAGATATTGTTATTCCAAGTAAGATCCAGTGTACACCTATAGCAACAGAAAAATTTGCCAGGAATGCAACCTGGAAGAACCCTAGCAATCCTAAAATTAATCCAATCATTAATCCTGATAAAATTTCTCTATGCATAATTCGCCACCAATCGGCAAGTGTTATTTCGCCAACTGCCATAGCCCTTATAACCAAAGTTGCAGCCTGCGAACCGGAATTACCTCCGCTCGAAATAATTAAAGGAATAAAAATCGATAACACAACAGCCTTAGTAATTTCATTCTCAAAGTATTCCAACACGATAGCAGTTAATATCTGTGCAATGAACAATATGGCTAACCAAACCACTCGTTTCTTTACCATCTCAAGAAGAGGAATGGTGGGATACGGTTCTTCCAAAGCTTCCACAGCGGCAAGTTTATGAATATCCTCTGTGGCTTCTTCTTCTGCTACATCGAGGACATCATCAACCGTAACAATTCCAATCAAAACACCGAATTTATCTACAACCGGTAGTGCAATCCTATCATATTTTTTAAATACTTCAACAGCTTCTTCCTGGTCATCAGTTACATTTAAAGTCACATAATTTTCATCCATTAAATCTGTTACTTTTTTATCAGGTGAAGCAAGAATAAACTCCTTAATTTTAATATCATCAAGTAGCTTATTTCTATCATCAATTACATAAACAATATTAAGTGTTTCACTGTCTTCAGCATTTTCCCTGATATATTTTAACGCCTCCTCAATTGTCCATGCTGGTTTAATTGCTATGTAATCCGGCGTCATAAGCCGTCCCACACTGTTTTCAGGATAGCCAAGCAGAGTGCGTGCAATTATTCTTTCTTCTGTTGAGAGGAGTTGAAGTAACTGTTTCGCTGCTGAGCCCGGTAATTCTTCAAGCAATGCGGTACGATCATCGGGAGACATATCGTTAAGTAAAGCTGCTACTTCACCTTTACCCATCGCTTTTAATAAAT
>CAZPSY010000136.1:0-5283 GCA_964589295.1 uncultured Ignavibacteriaceae bacterium | reverse complement strand
GACGAACAGATTGGTTACATAGCTGAAAAAATGAGAGAGTTTTTTAATTCGTAAAAGTTTGTTACAAGCTTCGATGATCGTTATTAAACTCTGATTTTCATTACTTCAACGTAATATTTTCCTCTTTGGGCAGGATATTAGCACTCCATTTTGACGAAAAGAAGACTTAATCCTTTGTCTCATATTTTCAATAAAGTGTTTAACCAATCTCATTCTGGAACTTTTAAATAATATGGTAGTCATAATTAGGTCATTTTCGACACATTTTTAAATTATTTACTGGCATAATTTTGGTTTTTCTGTCGAAAAAGAAAACAATATATATATTGTTATTCCAATCAACTGAGGGCACAAGCAAAAAATTTATGAAGAAAGTTCCATCGTTTAAGTATCTATTCGGAATTATTGATGTTCTTGTTTTATTCGGTTCTTTCATTGCAGCAATGTACTGGCTAAGAAATGATTCTTCACTTAATATCTTTGAGTTCCTAGGGCAATCTATATTCCTTGTATTTATATTCTTTTTAATGTCATTAATTTATATGGTTATTTTCCAGTATAACGGTTTATACAGGATAAATATAATTATAACCAGGGCTGCACATCTTGCACACATTATGAAGGCAATTTACTACGGTGCATTAAACATTGTTCTTATTTCACTTTTAATTGAACCGGCAAATGTACTGGATTCCCGATTGATAATTTTTGTATCTGTTTTACTTGTAATACCTGCTCTGTATTTGGTCCGAGTAGAAATTCTACGCTACATCCTCATCAGGTTTAGCGGTACAAGTTTTAAACGTAATGTTATAATTGTGGGAGATGGCAAAGCCGGTAAAATGCTGGCTACAAAATTAATGTATGAAAACCCGATAGGATTGAACATTCTCGGTTTTGTAGACGATGATAAAAAGTTAAACGATGAAGTTGTAATCGGGAAAAAGGTGATTGGCAATTTGAATAACCTTGAAGATATAATTGACAAATTTGATGTTGATGAACTGCTTATCGCTGTGGATGATGAAGATAATGAAAAAGTACTTGGAGTAATTGACCTCTGTAAAAGCTTAAAAATAAGTGTTCGGGTAACATCTGAATTATTTGATATTGTTTCAAGAAAACTTTCCACTGAAAAATATGCAGATATTCCTGTGATCGATGTATCTTCACATTATAATAATGCAATAACACTTGGAATGAAGAGAACATTCGATTTGGTTGCTTCAACTATTGCATTAATATTACTTTCGCCTGTTATGTTAGTTATCACAATACTAATTAAAGTAACCTCATCCGGCTCGATACTTTTTAAGCAAACACGGGTTGGAAAGCATGGTAAAACATTTCAGTTTTATAAATTCCGGTCTATGACTAATATTGATGGTGAAGATGAAGACAGGAAAAAGCTAATGCTGGATTTTATGAATAATGAAAACGGTGACGCTGATACTAAAATTATTAATAACAGCAGGGTAACCTGGATAGGAAATCTAATCAGGAAATCTTCATTAGACGAACTACCTCAGCTTTTTAATGTGCTTCAGGGAGAAATGAGTTTAGTTGGTCCCCGCCCATGCCTTCCATACGAATATGAAAACTACGATGATTGGCAGAAGCGCCGTGTAAGTGTAATTCCAGGATGCACAGGAGTTTGGCAGGTTTGGGGCAGAAGCTCTGTTTCTTTTAAAGAAAGTGTTGTTCTGGATCTTTACTATATAAATAATATGTCACCCTGGTTCGATCTTCAGCTGATTTATCAAACAATACCAGCAATGCTGACTGCAAGGGGTGCAAAGTAACAATAATTAGATATGATTTTTACAAGACTACTTAAACTGAACGAGATATAAGGAGGCAAAAATGAAAGTTGGGGTGATCGGTCTCGGTTATTGGGGCCCGAATCTGGTTAGAAACTTTTTGGCTCACAGCGATGTAACAAAAGTGATTGCATGTGATACCAGAGAAGACAGGTTGCAGTTTATTAAAGAAAAATTTCCTGCTGTTGAATTAACTCAAGATTGTCAGGCGTTGATAAAAAGTAATGTGGATATTATTGTAATAGCTACGCCTGTGGACACACATTTCACCATCGGTAAAAAAGCACTTGAAGCAGGTAAACATATTTGGGTGGAAAAACCATTCACATCAACCTCTTTGGAAGCCGAAGACCTGATTAAAATTGCTGAAAGCAGAAATCTTAAAATTTTTGTTGACCACACATTTATTTACAACGGTGCAGTACAAAAAATTAAAGAACTTGTTGATGGCGGAGAACTTGGCAACGTGATTTACTTTGATTCTGAAAGAATAAATCTTGGATTATTCCAAAGAGATGTAAATGTTATCTGGGATCTTGCACCTCACGACCTTTCTATCATGAACTATTTACTTTCAAGCCATAAAGTTAAAGCGCTTTCGGCAAGTGGAATAGCCAACTATAACGGAAAAGAAAACCTTGCACACCTTTGCGTTTATTTTGAAGATAACTGTTTTGCGCATTTTCATGTAAACTGGGTATCACCTGTTAAGATTAGAAGAATTATTGTAGGCGGCGATAAGAAAATGCTGGTTTACGATGACATGGAAAACTTTGAAAAAATTAAAGTTTACAATAGCGGTGTTGAGTTCAGCTCACCTGAAACTATACACCAAGCATTAGTGCAGTACAGAATTGGTGATATGTTCTCTCCAAAGATAAATCAGGTAGAAGCTCTTGCCTTGGGAGCAAAAGAATTCATCAATGCTATTAATGAAAACAGGCAGCCGCTAACAAGCGGCATAAACGGGCTTAATGTTGTTAAGCTGCTCGAAGCCAGCGACAAATCTATTGCAAACCGGGGTGAATTAGTTGAAATAGATTCTACTGTTTTTGCCTAATTCTTTTGTAATTTATTAAAGCTCATTAATAGCAGACTGATTTGATGTGAAAAAAAATATAAACAATGTAAAACTGGGTAAAGACGTAAAGATTTTTGATTTTGTAAATCTCTACGGTTGTTCCATCGGGGATAATTCAAAAGTAGGAACATTTGTTGAAATCCAGAAAAACGCTTCCGTAGGAAAAGATAGTAAAATATCATCTCATACTTTTATTTGCGAAGGGGTTCATATTGGAGATGGTGTTTTTATAGGCCATAATGTAACTTTTATAAACGATAAACACCCCCGTTCAGTTAATCCTGATGGCAGCATGCAAACTGAGGAAGATTGGAAAGTTGTTGAAACCTTTGTAGGTAACGGAGCTTCCGTTGGATCATCGGCTACAATTTTATGTGGAGTAACAATTGGAGAAGGTGCAATTGTTGGCGCAGGAGCAGTTGTAACTAAGGATGTACCACCCAACTCGGTTGTTGCCGGTGTGCCGGCTAAGGTTATTAAAAAGATATAAACAGGGCTTAATAAAATATTAGTAAGGTACGGTTAAGTTTTTTCTTAGCAAGATGCCTTTAAAAAAGAAAAAGCAGGTATGCGAGGGCACCTGCTTTTTTTAAGACTAATTATATATCCGTTCTTAGGTTAAAAACCTGGTTAAGAAGTAAGCTAACGAAATAAAATATACAATTCCCATAATCATCTTAAAAATACCTTTTGCGTTTCTGGCTTTTTCTTTGGAAACAATTATACTGTAAGGCGCATTAAAACTTCCTGGTGAAAAATTTCCTTTAACTAATTTTTCAATATTAGTGTTAATTACTGAACCGCTTTTTGAGTATGTAAGTGAATCAGGAGATTTCATTTCCAGGTACCTCTTAATACTTATTTTCTCTGTTTTCCTATAATTCTTCCAATAATTATACTAACATTAATGTAGTAAATAGTGCGAAAAATGAAGAGATTATTAACTATTAATGTAGTATTTACCGGTAAAATTCCTACAAATTTGTAAAAATGCAAAGTTGGATTGATTGGAAAAGTATGCTAAATTATTTTCTAATTTTTTAGGCGGGACTTATTCTTCTCTGTTGATTTCAATTCTTCTGTTTCTCCTTCTTCCCTGCTCGGTTGTGTTGTCGGCAATCGGGAACTTATCTCCCAAACCATACACTTCAAAATTAGCCCGGTTCAAACCACCTAACACAACAAGGTATTCTAATACCGCTTTTGCTCTTTCTAATGAGAGAGTTCTTATAAAATGCTCGGAACCTTGGCTATCCATGTGACTTTCAATCCGCCATTTCAAATTAGGATGTTCTCTTAAAATGGCAGTAACTTTATCAAGTTTTTCTTTAGCTTCAAATTTTATTTTTGATGAATTACCGCTAAAAATTTCATCCGCCTCAAAAATTAGTTCGGTAGGCAGACTATTGGCAGAGGAATCCGGACAGCCATCTCTATCATCAATTCCATTTATGTTTTCAGCAATATTAGGACAGTTATCAAACTCATCGGGAATTCCATCGTTGTCGTTATCCAGATCGGGACAGCCATCTTCGTCTTCAAACCCGTCATAATCTTCAGGGTTATCAGGACAAAGATCTAATGCATCAGGAACTCTATCATTATCGTTATCCAAATCGGGGCAACCATCTTCGTCTTCAAATCCATCAATATCTTCAGGCTCATTTACACAAAAATCATCAGTATCTAAAAATCCATCGTTATCATTATCCAAATCGGGGCAACCATCTTCGTCTTCAAATCCATCAATATCTTCGGGCACATCGGGACAAATATCATTTGAATTATTAATACCATCACCATCACTATCAACATTTACAAATGGTGAAAAAGATATTCCGGCTAATGCAGTTAAATAAAAATCGTTCGATTTTGATACTGCTATATCATCAAGGTAATCAGTAAGTGAAATATGGGCTCCGGCAGAGAGGTTTAAGCTTAAATAATCGCTAACCAGGTATTTAATTCCAAGATCAAAATCGTAAGTCTGAGTGATTTTTTCGTACAGAGCAGTTTCATTCCCCGGTAACAAATTTCCATCATTGTCCTTTGGATCGAACCATAGATTTGACATACCCGCCATCAGAAACGGGAAAATAACGTCATCAATTGAATAGCTGTATGTAAATGCAAGACCAACTGATTTAAGATCTGTGGAGATGGGTGAAAAAATTTTGCGCACACTATCTTTGGCGGACACCGTAGTTCTGTCATCCTGCCCGGAAATCTTCTGCAATGTTCCGAATAATCTTAATCCAAAGTTGCTTGGGGAATTAGTTTGGAAGAAATAATCTAAAGATAGTTTTGTTGAGTAACCCGGTTTTGCTTCTTTGTAATCGGTAAAGCTTATGGCAGTACCGCCTTCCAGAGAAAAAACCCAGT
>CAZPSY010000135.1:0-5312 GCA_964589295.1 uncultured Ignavibacteriaceae bacterium | reverse complement strand
TAATTTATATTTTTTTATTGAATTTGAATAATTGAGATTTTGTCTTTGTTAACAATATTTTCTTCGGATATTAAAAGATAATGAATTGAAATTATTTTACAATAATTTACTTTAAGCTACTAAAAATAATTGATGAATTGTAGTTATTTAATTTGAGTGGAAATTAAAAAGAATATAATGCCAAAAATATATGTTTGCAGTTAGATTCTCTATCCGCTTCAACAAATGAATTTACAGCGCATTGAGGTTTATCAATTACTTATATTTCTTATATTTACATTGTATTAATCAATTAAACTCTAAATGACCCGATGATTGAAATTAAAGGAATAAAGTTAGGCGGAAATAACCCGTTTGTGCTTATTGCCGGACCTTGCGTTGTGGAAAACGAAGAAATAACTCTGAGTACTGCTGAATCAATAAAGGCAATTGCAGGAAAACTTGGGATTCCGTATATCTTTAAATCAAGTTATAAAAAAGCAAACAGAACCAGCATAAATTCATTTTCAGGAATTGGAGATGAAGAAGCAATATACATTTTGGGTAAAGTTAAAAAATCTCTTAATCTTCCATTACTAACTGATGTGCATAATTCTGATGAGATAAACAAAGTTCATTTAATTGCAGATGTTTTGCAGATTCCCGCTTTCCTCTCGCGCCAAACTGAATTACTTATTGAAGCAGGTAAGAGCGGTAAAGTAATCAATATTAAAAAGGGTCAGTTTCTTGCCCCCGAAGATATGAAACATGCAATCGAAAAAGTTGAATCAACTGGCAATAAAAAAATAATGCTAACCGAAAGGGGAACTACTTTTGGTTATCATAATCTTGTTGTTGATATGAGATCATTAGTAATTATGCGAGATTTTGGCTACCCTGTTGTAATGGATGCAACTCATTCTGTTCAACTGCCTGCAAACCAAAATGTAACCGGCGGGCAGCCGGAATTTATAAAACCACTTGCCAAAGCTGCTGCTGCAATTGGAATTGATGCACTGTTTTTAGAAGTTCACCCCGATCCAGCAAACGCGCTAAGCGATTCAGCTAGCCAGCTTCCGCTTAACGATCTTGAAAAACTTTTAATTGAAATAAAAGAGATAGATTTTATAACTAAAAAATACCAGGTTTAATTAACATATTATATTCAATAAAAGAGAATTGCATTGACCGATAAGGAAATAATTGCGAATGGGAAAAAGGTAATCAGGATTGAAGCAGAAGCCGTTTCAAACCTGGAAAAAAGTATTGATGAAAATTTTGTTAAAGCTGTTAATACCATTTACAAAAGTAAAGGAAGAGTTGTTCTTACAGGTGTTGGTAAATCCGGTTTAGTTGCCAGGAAGATAGTAGCTACTTTAAACTCTACAGGGACTGCAGCAATTTATTTACATCCCACAGATGCACTACACGGTGATCTTGGAATGGTTCGTAAAAATGATGTGGTGATAATAATTTCTAAAAGCGGAGCTACCGAAGAACTCCTCAAATTGATTCCGATGTTAAAAAGGATGGAAATAATATTAATTGCAATGTCCGGAAATAAAACATCATCATTAAACCGGGATTGTGATATCGTCCTTGATATAAGCGTGAAGGAAGAAGCTTGTCCTCTCGATCTAGCACCAACTTCCTCTACTACAGCAACACTTGCCATGGGCGATGCGTTGTCGGTTGCACTCCTTGAAAAGAGAGACTTTTCTGTTGAAAATTTTGCCATGCTTCATCCAGGCGGCAGCTTAGGCAAAAGGCTCTCACTTAAAATTGATGAAATAATGACTAAGAATGAGCACGTTCCTATTGTTGCGGAAGATGCCCCAATGAAGGATATTATAATTGAGATGACAGGTAAACGGTTGGGGATGACCTGCGTTATTGATACCAAAGGTGTACTCATAGGAATAGTAACTGATGGTGATTTAAGACGTCTGCTGGAAAAAACCATGGAGATAAAAGAACTAAAAGCAAAAGATATTATGACCGGCGACCCGAAAGTTACAAGTAAGGATTACCTTGCATCGTTCGCATTGCAGACAATGGAAACATATAAAATTACTTCTCTCGTAGTTGTGGATGCTGAAAAGAAACCGGTAGGAATTGTTCACCTGCACGACTTAGTGAATCTTGGACTTCAGAGAAGATGAAACTTATAAGCTTATTAATTGTCCTTCTATTCTTTTGCAGTTGTACAAGGGAAAAGGTAAAACCACCCATCAATATATCTTTTGAGGGAGATGAATTACCTGCGCAGGAAAGCTGGAATTCAACTGTGTTCTTTACAGATTCAGGTAAAACGCGGGCTATTTTAACTGCCGGGCATTTACGGGTTTTTTCACAATCTAAAGAAACATTACTGGACAGCGGAGTTCAGGTTGATTTTTATAATATGAACGAAATAAAAACTACAACCTTAACTTCAAAAAGAGGTAAGGTTGATGAACACACTAATAATCTTTATGCTATAGATAGTGTTGTAACCGTTAACGACAGCGGCATAGTTGTAACTACCGAAGAGATGATGTGGAGAAATGAAGATAAAAAAATAATTTCCGATAAATTTGTAACCATTGTTTCACCAAAAGAAAAAATCCAGGGTTATGGATTTGAATCGGATCAGCAATTGCAAAACTATATCATCTATAACATAACTTACATAACAAGAACCGACACACTTCAATGATAAAAGCTTTCGTCATTTCTTTTTTATTTCTTGTTATTTTCTCATCGACAACTTTTACGCAGGAAAGGAATGAGATGATAACGGTTATTGGAGACAGTCTCATTGGGAAAATGATTGAAGGTGAGTCAATTCGTGAAGTAATTGGTAATGTAACATTAACACAGGGGAAGGTTGTTGTAACTTGTAACAAGGCAATCCAATATCTTTCCAGGAATGAAGCTGAATTAATTGGTAATGTTGTTTTAAAGCAGGATAGTCTAACCATAAAAACTGAACAAGGATTTTATTTCGGAAATTCAAAAACTACTAAAAGTGTTTCCGGTATTGTTTTAGATGATCAAAAAGTCATACTTTCTGCGGACAGCGGCGAATATTTTTTTAATGAAGATAGAGCATTTTTCGAAACCAACGTAATACTTCGCGATTCCGCGATGACTCTAACAGCGGATGAGCTTACCTATTTCCAAAAAGATGACAGGGCTATTTCTGTTGGAAATGTTACAATTACCAATGAAAATAATGTTATTACTGCAGACAGTTTAGATCACTTTAGAAATACAAAACAAAGTATTGCTGACGGACATGTTAAGATTGTTAGTTACGATAATAACACAATTATTTTTGGAGATCACCTTGAGGATTATGCTGAAAAAAAATATACGCTGATTAATGAAAATCCCGTGCTGCTTCAGATTGATACTATCTATACTGCCGAAAAGGATTCCGTGGAAAGTTTCCGTATTGATTCACTTATTATTAAATGCGAAGTGATGGAAGGAATGAGAGACACTGCTAACATATTTAAAGCCAAAGACTCGGTTAAAATTATCCGCGGCGCATTTGCTTCTGTAAATGATTTCACACTCTATTTAAGAACTGATAAAAAGATCATCACAGAAAAAATGGGCGATGAAGGAGAAAGACCCATTCTCTGGTATGAGAATTCACAGCTAACTGGAGACTCAATCACTATTTATTTGGAAGAGAATGAAATTAAATCTTTGGATGTAAACAGTAATGCTTTTATGCTTTCACAAAGTAAAACACATCCTGAAAGATTCGATCAGACTTCATCCAATAACCTGCAGATGTATTTTGAAGAGAGCAATATTAAAAGTACAAAATTTGAAGGAAGTGTTTACAGCATCTACTATATGTTTGAAGATGAAGAACCAACCGGTTTGACGAAGTCATCTGCAAAAGCTGCAACCATAATATTTTTTGATAATGAAGTAAGTGAAGTAAGGTTATATGGTTCACCCACAAGCGAGTACCACCCGGAAAATAAAGTGATAGGTATTGAAAGAACATTTACTTTACCTAAATTTATTTTTTATAAAAACCGCCCGGTAAAGGAAAACCTTTTATCGGGTTTGGAGAATTAGAATTATCTAATTAAAATCATTTTTTTAGTTTTAGAGAATTTTGATGTTTGCAATCTATACAAGTAAACTCCACTCGGCAGTTCTGTGCCACTAAAATTTTTTTCGTAGAATCCGATCTTTTGTTCTTCATTTACTAGTATCATAACTTCATTTCCAAGAATATCAAAAACCTTAAGCTGTACATAAGAATCCTCCGGCAGGTTATATCTTATTACTGTGGTTGGATTAAAGGGATTGGGATAATTGTTAAATAACCTAAATTTGGATGGAAATGATTCTTGGGGCTTATCAACATTCACTATGTTTCCATAAGTTACTCCGTTAATAATCATTCCAGTTAATAATACTGGCGGGCTGCCTTCAGGGTATATTTGAACCACTCCATATTTATCTGCAACTAATTCATCCTGAGCCAGAAATGAAACGATCCTTGATATAACAGTATCTCCATACACAACAACCCAAAAAGAATCTATTACAACTGGTAGTTTAGGAAAAGGATCACCATTTTTCCATGTATGTCTGTATGACAGATATGTTGTTACTCTAGGTACTTCTAAACTATCTAATAACACTTCATCGAGCGAATCTCCATCTTCATCAAGGTCCTCAATATCAAGCCTGTATGTGGTGGATTTTGCTGAATCATTTCTCTCCAAATAGAAATAAGTGGAATCATATGGAAAAAACATATCAAGTTTCCTAAAATATTTTGTATTATTCACTATTGTATCATTATCTACCTTTATTTCGTTTATATTACCAGAAGAACCTACAAACTGCCATAAATCACCCACGTGCAATGGATTATACTCGTGATATTCTTGCTTGTAGCGTTCAATAAATTCTTCCGGAACACTTTCCAGCCTTTTAAACGGAGTTTGTGCCTGCATAGTAATTGAAAAAACTATGCATAGCTTTATTGTAATTATTATTGCTCTCATCTCTCTAATACATTTTTAATTTAAGGTAAAATTAGTTTATTTCTTGGGCTAAGTAAATCCAGAAAAGTATTCTTCCCTTACAATATTTTCTTTAGAGATAGTTATTGAAAGGGAATGATAATTTCGTGTGAATATTAGTTGTGTTCGGGGGGTAATAAAAAGATTATAATATTCAAATGATTCCCCCACGTAAGGAACAAGATAGTAAGAACTATTTGTAAAATAAATTATCACAAAATGCTCCGTTAATCTGTTTTCTAATTTTATATTAGTAAACTAATTTACCAGAGTCAACTGTTTTCTATA
>CAZPSY010000134.1:0-5319 GCA_964589295.1 uncultured Ignavibacteriaceae bacterium | reverse complement strand
GTTCCGCTTCGCGATACAATTCCAATCTTTCCTTTTTTATGAACGAAGCCGGGCATGATACCAACTTTAGCTTTACCGGGTGAAATAACTCCCGGGCAGTTTGGTCCAACAAGAACGACATCTTTTTCTTTAATTGAATTATAAACTTTCACCATATCAGCAGCAGGGATCCCTTCTGTAATGCAGATGATAACTTTAATTCCGGAATTAGCCGCTTCAAGAATAGCATCCGCTGCAAATGCCGGCGGAACAAAAATAATTGAAGTATTGGCTTTCTGTTCCTTTACAGCATCTTCAACAGTGTTGTAAATAGGAATTTTTTCGAATTTAGTTCCACCTTTACCGGGAGTTACACCCGCGACTACTTTAGTTCCATATTCAACCATTTGTCCTGTATGATATGAACCTTCGCTGCCTGTAATTCCCTGGACAACGAGACGTGTTTTTTTATCAACTAATATGCTCATAAATCGTTTTCCCTCTTTTAGAAGAACTGGTTTAAAATTAAGAATTTAAATTTAAGTATTTTGGGTGAAATATCATCTTTTTGAACAGAATTGATTAGAGAGAGAAATACTTAGAAGAGAATGAGTATTCTTGAGTTTATTTGCAGCATTAAAAAAGCCGTTCCTTAAATTGAAACGGCTAAACTTGATTGGATATTTAAATTAACTCAGCTTTTCTTATCATCAATTTTATTTGAATCTTTATCAGCATCTTTTATTTCACTTTCAACATCCTTCAATCCCTTTTTGAACTCGCTCATTCCTTTGCCAAGTCCTTTTGCCAGTTCGGGTATTTTTTTAGCTCCAAAGAGGATTAAAATTACCAGCAGAATTAAAATTATTTCGCCTGCACCTAAGTTGCCAAACATATCATCACCTCTTAATTAAAAATATTATTTGCAATTGCCTTAAAAATTAAACTGCCGTCAGTCTTGTTAAGAATCGGGTCGCTGCATCTTTCAGGATGCGGCATCATTCCAAGAACGTTTCCTTCTTTGTTTATTATTCCAGCAATGTTCATCGCTGAGCCGTTTGGATTATAATTTTGGGAAACTTCTCCATCCTTAGAAGAATATTTAAAAACTACCTGGTTATTTTCAACAAGTTCCTTTAGCGTATTATTATCTGCAAAATAGTTGCCTTCGCCATGTGCAACAGGCACCTTTAATGCTGAATCAGTTTTAATGCCTTTCGTAAACTTCGTTTCTCTATTTTCAACTGAAAGATAAACATCTTTACAAACAAAATTGAGTGAAATATTTTTGAGCATTACACCTGGTAATAATCCTGCTTCTAGAAGTATCTGGAAACCGTTGCAAATTCCAATTACGGTACCGCCTTTTTTTGCAAAACTAATTACCTCGTTCATAATTGGAGAGAAGCGTGCAATGGAACCTGTACGTAAATAATCTCCATAAGAAAAACCTCCCGGCAAAACTATTACATTGCTCTCTTTCAGATCACTCTCTTTATGCCACAGGAAATCTGTTTGGAAACCGAGCAGTTTTCTTAAAACCCAATACGCATCGTGGTCGCAGTTGGAACCGGGAAAAACAACAATGCCAAATTTAGGTGAAATCATTTCACCTCTTCCTCCGAAGGAGTCCATTCGGACAGGGTAAACTCGTAATCCTCCATAATAGGATTTGCCAGCAGTTTATGACAATATTCAGCCACTTCTTTTTCTGCAGATTTTTTATCATTAGCATCAACATCAAACTGAATGTATTTATCAATCCTTGTGTTTGCAATGTTATTTAAACCAAGATGCTTTGCGCCAATTTCCACTGCTTTACCCTGCGGGTCCAAAATGGTTGATCTTCGTTTAATTAATACTGTTGCCTTAAACAAATTTTAATCCTAGAAATATTTGAATGACCCAGAATCCTGGTTAAGAATCATCTTCTGGAGAAGTTTTAACTCTGTAATAAATGTGTTTTAAAATACCAAATACAATCATGAAAACAAAAATGATGAACAATCCTAACTTAAAAGTAAATACTACAAGCACAACTGCAACAATTAAAAACAAAAAGTGGAACGGTTTCTCTTTCATCTCTTTTAATGTAAGCTTTGGCATTGTTTCATACCTGATATTGCTTATCATCAGGAAGGATAAAATTAAGATCATGGGGATTATGAATGAAGAATACGGTTCAGAGAAACCTTCATTATAAAAAACCAAAATGAATGTGGCTATTGTAAGTGCGGAAGAAGGAATTGGTAACCCAATAAAAAATGATTTTTCAAAACCAACAAGTTGAACATTAAAACGTGCAAGCCGGAAACCGCCTGCTATCAAAGGGAGAGAGCTCAGAACAATTCCGATAGCATCAAACTGGTAGAAGTAAGTTTTGTACATAAGGAAAGAGGGAGCAGCGCCAAAACTTATAATATCTGAAAGTGAATCGAGTTCAACTCCAAGTTCGCTGCTGGAATTTGTTAGACGTGCAACAAGCCCATCCAGGGCATCAAAAAGTGCTGCGACTAAAATTAACCACGCAGCGTAATTGTAGTTTCCGTTTGCTGCACTTATAACGGACAAAAAGCCGCTAAACATATTTAGTGATGTGAACAGGTTAGGGATTACTGATGGGGTAATGCGCAGACGGTTCATTTTGTATCTAATTCAAAAAGGATTGTTTCAGCTGCAATAACTGATTCGTCTTTACTTACTTTGGGTTTCCAGTTAAGTGGTGCAAAAACATCTACTCTACTACCAAATTTTATCATCCCGAAACGCTCTCCGATTTTAACAATATCGCCTGTTTCCAATTCGATAACAATTCTTCTTGCAACCATTCCTGCAACCTGTGTAAATAAAATTTTTCCATGCTTACCGGTTATTCCAATTTCCATTCGTTCATTTATTTCGGAAGCTTTATCTTCAAAAGCTGCAACATATTCTCCCTCATAGTATTGTAAATAATCCACAACTCCATCAATAGGAATCCTGTTAACGTGAACATTTAAAGGAGACATAAAAATTGAAATCATGTTTACCTTTTCGCCAACAAATTTATCTTCATCCATTTCCTTTACAAATAGTATTTTTCCATCGGCTGGCGATACAATAACATCATCCCTATCCGGAGCAGTTCTATCAGGATCTCTAAAAAATCCTAAAGTGAATGCTAAACTAATTATTGCAACTGCAATAAGAATAATTTTTACAGGGTTATTTTGAATAAAAAAACTTGCGGCTATTAGTACAAAGGAAAGAATTGAAATAATACCGATTGTGGTATATCCATATTTAGTAAACATCTATCTAACTGCTTGTAATGTTATACAAATGATCAGTGTACTTTCTCATTTCGCTCGACGTGTTTAGGTTATAAGGATTTACCCAGTTATTTGTATAATTTTTTTCATTTGGAAAGATTTTTAAACTAAGCGGTGTAAAATCATCTATCAGGTAAATTTTTGATTCGAACTTTCCAAAACTGCAGGTAACTTCGCCAATAGTTTCATTTCTTCTTTCGAAGAAAGACTTGAGTACAGCATTTACTTTTGAGCAAATTCTATTTATAATTTTCAAATTTTCATTTGTACAAAGATCGAATGAAATTAAATGGCTTTCCGATACAATCGAGTTTTTAGAATCACCAAAATGGTATTCAAACACAGGTAAGTTAAGATGAGATCCTTCCTTAAGTGAAAAAAGCTTTGCCGTTCGTTTATCTGCTGAATTAAGAATTTTAACAACGAAGGGCAATTGTTGAAATTTAACAAACATCAGAGAGTTTTTCTCGTACTTTTTAATGTACGCACACGGAATGTGGAACTCTTTTAAATAATCATAAAAAAATGAGTTTATAGAGGCAAATTTTTGCCCCAGATCCTTCACCTTTATGTTCTTGTCCTTATTTAACGAGAAAAAATCAGGGTATTCAACAAGCTGGTAGTTCTGGCTATCAAAAGGAAGATTTTTAATAAATTGTTGGCTTATCATACTATGTGTATTAGGTAAAAGTTTATTTGCTAAAATATAGCTTAGAAATTATGAAAAGTAAGTGTATAAAGTCAATCGATTATAGTATATTTGCACCAAAATTAGGGAAATTTATCCAGATTTAATAATTTTATTTCACAGGAGGATTTTGTATGAAAGGTGGAATGCAGGGTATGCTTAAGCAGGTGCAGAAAATGCAGGCAGAAATGCAGAGGGTTCAAGGCGAACTTGCAAATATGACGGTAACTGAAGAAGCAGGCGGAGGAATGATTAAAGCGACTGCAAATGGAAGTAAAGAGATAATTTCTGTAGAAATTGACCCGCAAGTCATTGAAAAGGAAGAGAAGGAAATATTGGAAGATTTGGTTGTTGCTGCAGTTAATAAAGCGCTGGAATCCGCTACTAAATTGTCAGAGGAGGAAATGGCTAAGGTTACCAAAGGGATGATTCCTCCTGGAATGAATATACCAGGATTATAAAATTGCAGATAGCCCAACCATTACAAATAGCCATTGAAGAACTTAGCAAGTTACCAAGCATTGGAAAAAAAACTGCTCAGCGGCTTGCTTTGCATATCTTAAAATCTAATAACGAACAAGTTAATGATCTTCTTAAATCAATTAAAGAATTAAAAACAAAACTTAAATTCTGTGAACGGTGCTTCAATCTTGCTGAAGAAGAGCTTTGCGAAATTTGCAAAAGTGCTAAGCGTGATAAATCAATATTATGCGTGGTGGAAGAAGCAAGTGATGTAATTGCGATAGAAAAAACAAACGAGTTTAATGGTGTTTATCATGTTCTGGGAGGCGTGCTATCACCATTATCAGGCGTCAACCCGGATCAATTAAAAATTAAAGAGATGATAAGGCGCTTTGAAAAAGAAAAGATTAACGAAGTGATACTCGCACTTAATCCCGATACCGAGGGAGAAACTACATCCCTTTATCTAGCCAAACTGATAAAACCACTGGGAATAAAGGTTACAAGGATAGCAAGAGGTTTACCAATTGGCGGCGATCTTGAGTTTGCTGATGAAGCAACCATAGGGCGCGCAATTTTAAATGGAGGTGATTTGTAGATTATGAACTGGTATGAAGAATGGTTCAACACTAAAGAGTATCTGGAAATTTACAAAAACAGGGATGATATTGAAGCAGAAACTCTTGCGGAATTAATTTTATCAAATATAAAAATTGATAGTGGCGCCAAAATTCTTGATATGTCTGCAGGGGCAGGAAGGCACGCAATATATTTTGCCAGGAGAGGTTACAATGTAACTGCAGTTGACCTTAGTGAGAACCTATTAAAAGTGGCCAAAGAGAATGCTTCGGTTTATGATTTCCATATCGATTTTGTGCA
>CAZPSY010000133.1:0-5333 GCA_964589295.1 uncultured Ignavibacteriaceae bacterium | reverse complement strand
TTTAGGAGTTTTATAAGGTTTTCGAAGTGAAAAATATCAATATTGAAAGAAAAGAGAGTATTATTTCCACCTTTGGGAATTTAGCGGGATAACTATTTACTCTTACGTTTTGGTGCTACTTTTGCCTTTTTGTTATATTCTAAAGCTAGGTTAAACCAGTATTCTAAATCTTTTTTTGTTTTTATTCCATCGGGATTAACAAAAACAAAACCGCGCATAGGTCTTCTGGTAAATGTCATTTCCCTGCAACCTTTTCTTTTAAGTACAGACTAAAGGCTTGTGTTGAATATGGCTTCAACATTATAGTGGGTGGGTTGATATAACCATTTTTTTGTATATTTGTTTTGAACAGGTGCTCCTGCCGACAAACCAATCACTCTGGCAGAATTTTAACAATATTTATTCATATTAGGAGACAGCTTTGAAAAATAAAATTATCATTGCGGTCATTGTACTATTTATTTCTTCGACGTTCACATACTCACAAATCACTGATCAGACTATAGAGTGGTTTACTTTGGGCGACGGTTTAAGCAGCACGTCTAAGGCAGTTGCTGTTTTAGATAACGATGTTTATGTAGGAGGATTATTTGCTTTAGCCGGAGGGACACTCGTAAACAGCATTGCTAAGTGGGATGGCAGTTCATGGTCTGCCCTTGGTTCTGGTTTGAACGGTGAGGTTCATGCAATTGCAGTAATTGGAAACGATATTTATGTGGCGGGCTTTTTTACTCTGGCAGGCGGGGTTCCTGTTAATAATATTGCCAAGTGGGATGGTTCAACATGGTCGGCACTCGGTCAGGGAGTAAATGAAGTAGTGTTATGTTTAACTGTAAGCGGGACGAATCTTTATGCGGGCGGCTTCTTTACAGAGGCGGGGGGAATTTCTGCAAACATGATTGCTAAATGGGATGGTGTTTCCTGGTCTCCTTTAGGCAGCGGTATTAATAACGAAGTTAATGCTATTGCTGTTTCGGGAAATGATGTATACGCCGGGGGTATTTTCAATATTGCCGGAGGTAATTCTGTAACCAGCCTGGCTAAATGGGATGGTAATAACTGGTCGGATGTTGGCGGCGGCGTAAATGGAATCGTCAGGGCTATTACTATTGTTGGCAGCGATGTTTATGTGGGCGGAGTATTTACAATGGTTGGCGAAAGTGTTCCTGGTAGAATAGCAAGGTGGGATGGTTCTGCATGGCATGCTCTTGGCGATGGTGTAAACGGATCGGTTTTTTCAATGCAGCAAAGCGAAAATGATCTGTACGTTGGCGGTATGTTTACAACTGCCGGAGGTCAGACTGCAAACAGGATAGCAAAATTTAATATGGTTAATTCAACCTGGTCTCCAATCGGAGAAGGGGCAACCGGTTCAGTTGATGCGATGGCTATTCAAGGTTCAACCGGTTCAATGGTAATTGGCGGTGCATTCAACCAGGTGGGCAGCAACATCCAGGCAAATTATGTTGCAAGATTTACAGACAGTGAAAACTCATTACCAGTTGAGTTAGTTTCATTTACTGCTCTACAGGCAGGGAATAAAGTTAACTTGAATTGGTCTACCGCAACAGAGATTAACAATAGTGGTTTTGAGATTCTTCGTTTCACTCAGAATGACAACAACGGTTGGGTGAAGATAGGGTTTATAGAAGGTTACGGAACCACAACGGAAGTAAAACATTACACTTTCACAGATGACAACCTTATCGCCGGCGTTTATTCTTACCGGTTAAAGCAGGTTGACTATGATGGAACATTCAGCTACTCCGATGTAATCGAAGTTGATTTTACGGGGGTGGTTGGATTTGCTCTCGAACAAAATTATCCAAACCCTTTTAATCCTTCAACAACTATTCGGTATTCGCTCCCTTCGGCAGGTGAAATAGAATTATCTGTGTTTGATGTTTTCGGAAGTGAAATTGAGATCCTCGTTAATCAGTGGCAGCCAGCCGGTAGTTATATAATTAATTTTGCGGCCTCGCAATTAAGCTCAGGGATTTATTTTTACAGTCTCAACGCAGGCAGCCTTAGCCAGACGAAAAAGCTAATACTTCTAAAGTAGAAAAATCCGGTATAATTTTAATTGATATAGCTCGACTAATGAAGACAATACAGGCGGGATAACTATTTACTCGTACGTTTGGGCGCTGCTTTTGCTTTCTTGTTATATTCTAAGGCAAGGGTAAGCCAGTATTCAAGATCTTTTTTTGTTTTTACACCATCGGGATTAACAAAAACAAAACCGCGCATAGGTCTTCCTGTAAAATCCCTGCCTACCGGCAGGCAGGCATTTCCCTGCATCCTTTTCTTTTAAGTGCAGACACATAAATTTCAGGATCTATACGCGCCATAAGATCATCGCCGGAAATACCGACACACATTTTATTGTTTAACATAAACGTAAGCCCACCCATCATTTTCTTTTCTTCAACCTTACGTTTACCAGCTAAAGCTTCTCTTACTCTTTTTGCAAGTTTTTCGTTGTAAGCCATAATTTTAAACTAATGATTTTTTGCTATGAAAAAAACTTTCCCGTCAGAATTGCTGATAAGTAATAACTGCAGGTTCACTTTGTGATGCCATTCAGGATACCAAAACCGCTCTTTATAATATTTTCCTTCCTCAAATCAAATATTGCTAATCCCTTTTTAGGAAAATCAGTATTTTCAATTCGGATTTCTTAATGATAACTTTTTTTATGAAGCTATGTTAAAAACCGCATTGAAGTTTATAATATTATTCTTCCTTCTGTTTACTTTTCCACTAATCGCCCAACCAGGTATAAAGGGCGGATTGGCTGTCTCAGGTTTACAATCATCCAAAGAAGACTTCAGACCATTTTTAGGTTACGAGGTTTCGTGGTTGCAGGATGGAACTAGCAATCCTGTGTTTGGTTTACAATTAGGTGTGTTTTATAATTTTAAATTTTCGGATGCATTTAATTTTCAACCGGAGCTTTACTTTTCACAAAGAGGATATCAATTTGATCAAACTCCTCTTTATAATACTAATTACAGTTTAAACATTAATTATTTAGAGCTGCCGGTTCTTCTAGAATATAATCTTCCACTGGATTTGGGATTTCATCCCATAATTATAGCCGGGCCATTTGCTGCTCTAAAACTTAGCAGCGATAAACTAATAAGAATTTCAGATGAAGAGATTGAGGGTGAAGTTTCAAGTGTTAACGATTTTGATTACGGATTGGTATTTGGATTAGGTGCAGAGTTCACAGCGTGGGATGGACAAATAATTTTTGATCTAAGAATTAACTGGGGATTTGCTAATGTTATGACACAACCGGATGACTTCATTAGTGTGTCTGATGATCCGGGCACTGTTAAAACAAGAGCTGTAACATTAATGACCGGTTACCGTTTTAATCTGGATTGGTGAGAAGATTATGAAAAAAATTGCGTTGTTTATAATTGCATTGCTACTGATATTTTTGAATAACACCTGTTCGGTAATTGATCCTGATGTTGAAGATTTTTCCGATATTGATAGCGAGATACAAAATGAGATGAGCGCAAATCAAATACCTTCGCTTTCAGCTTGCGTTATAAAAAACGATAGAATTGTTTGGATAAAGTATTACGGAAATTCAGCTGTTAACAATAGCTTGCCGGATAGCGGATCAATTTATCCAATTGCTTCAGTTTCAAAAACTATAATTCTAACTGTTGTAATGCAGCTTTTCGAACAAGGTTTAATTGATCTAGATTCAGATATAAATGATTACCTGCCAATAGCAATACGGAACCCTAATTACCCGAATAGTAAAATAACAGCAAGAATGTTTTTAACACACACTTCCGGGTTAACATGGCCTGTTGATGATTATGAAGTTCCGGGATTTTACGATTACTATCCTCTTGATTCAGCTCCGCCTTTAAGCGAATGGATACCACAGTATATTCTACCCGGCGGCAGTCACTATGTAAATGCAGTTTGGAAAAATACTGTTCCAGGTGAACGCGAACTATATTCAAACATTGGAACTGCTGTTTTAGGTTACCTTGTTGAAGTTATAAGCGGAATGGATTTTAACACTTACTGCACGCAGAATATTTTTACTCCGCTCGAAATGAACAGTACAAGTTATGCTTACGCTGATTTAGATATGAATAACGTTGTAAATATTTACTGGGAGAACTACCAGCGAATGGAACACTACCGCCAATTGCATTTCCCTGCACACAGTTTAAAAACTACAATGGGAGACTATTCTCACTTACTTATTGCTTATATGAATGGCGGGGTTTATAACGGAATACGAATTCTGCAGGAGAGCACAATCAATAGAGTACTTCAAGTTAACAATCCTGCAAGCGGTACTTGTTTAATCTGGAATAAAAGGTTGGGCGATTGGTACGAGCATCAGGGAGGAGAGCCGGGGACTGCAGCCCAGGTTGAGTTTCATCCTGAAAAAAAGGTTGCAATGATAATTTTTTCTAATAAGCGTAATAGCTCGGTTTATCTAGGTAACAAAATACACGCTATGGTTAGAAGGATTGCAAATGACTATTTATTAGGAAGTAAGAATTGTATATTTATTTATGTTAATAAGAAAGCATAAAGTAGTAGCAATTATCATTTCCTTAATAATTCTGCTATTGTCTGCGGTGCTTTTTTAGTCCTTACTCAACCGCGTTATTAAAATCCAGATCTCTATTTTAAAAATTCATTCAGAGTCAGTTTATCGGAAATAGAAAGAGAACCATCTCTTGATGTAAAGGCAAACTCAAGGTTCTCAGTTTTGTTCGCCAGGTATTTTTTCATACTTCTTAGCATACCGCCCGAGAAGAATTTATATGAAGTGAATAATGCCGTCTTTATTCCATTAAGCGTTGGAAGTTTTTTTACAAAGCTTTCCCATTCATTATCGGGGTGACTGGGTGAAAATAAAGAGCCGTTTCTCCAGCCGCTAAGAAGCAAATAATCCGCACCTTCAAGCTTTGTAGGTTCAAAGCTGTCAATCGGGACAAGCTCAGCCGAGAGCCCCCTGTAAAGGAGGAATTCTGCAATTTCTTCACCAAATTTTTTAGTGGGGCTGTTTTTACTCTGGACGATTATTAATGCCTTTTTCATATCATACCTCTTTTAACTTGAACATTAGGTTGTCAATAATAACTTGGTAAAACGTAACGATGATGATTGCCAAACACCATTTAAACTTTATGAAAGGATATTTTTAATGATATGACTTTACTTTTAATGGTTTAACTTATGTGTTGAATATCACAGCTGCGGATGGTTTTATCAATTTGGTGCTGCGTTTGCTTTTTTGTTTTAAACTCCACCCATAAACAGACAAGTGGTTTACTGACTAT
>CAZPSY010000132.1:0-5354 GCA_964589295.1 uncultured Ignavibacteriaceae bacterium | reverse complement strand
GTTACGATAGATCCACAGGTGCAGCAGAATATGAACGTCAAAACGGAAATAGTTTCCAAAAAACGATTGTCATCAAAAGTTACTACTAACGGTGTACTGCTTAAAGATGAAACTAAGGAGTATATAGTCACCACAAAAGTTTCCGGCTGGATTGAGAAACTCTATGTGAATTACACAGGGCAGGAAGTTCGCAAAGGGCAGAAACTTATGGATATTTACTCGCCGCAGCTTGTGGCAGCACAACAAGAGTTGTTAACTGCTCTTTCTTATAAGAACACTTCCAGCCAGAGTTCATTGGAAAGCATAAAAAAATCCGGAAATGAATTGGTTGAGAATGCTATACGCAAACTGCAATTGCTTGATGTATCCGAAGCTGAAATCAATGCTCTGATTGAGACAAAAAAAGTTAGAACAAACATCACACTTTATGCATTGAACTCTGGGACGGTGATGCATAAAAATATTCTCGAGGGTGAAAAGATAATGGCTGGCGCACCACTTCTGCGGATTGCTAACCTAACTAATCTCTGGTTAACTGCGGATATTTATGAATATGAACTTTCCAAAGTAAAACTAGGTTCGCAAGCTTCAATAAAATTTAATTTTCTTCCGGAAAAAACTTACACCGGCAAAATTTCATTCATCTATCCTACAATTGATGTTGCATCACGAACAGCTAAAATCAGAATTAATGTAAATAACAACAATGGCGAGCTTAAGCCGGATATGTTTGCAAACGTGGTTATCGAAGGGATTGATTTAGGCGAATATCCTGTTGTTCCAGAGAACGCTGTTATAAGGAGCGGTACAAAAGATATCGTTATTCTTTCAATTGGTGATGGAAAGTTCAAACCAACCAGGGTAAAACTTGGTGGTTATTCAGATGGATTGTACCAAGTGCTGGAAGGTTTAACAGAAGGAAATAAAATTGTTACATCCGCTCAATTTTTAATTGATTCGGAAAGCAATTTACGTGCAGCAGTAAATCAGTTCCAATCATCAACTGGTGATGTGAAAGAAGAAAAACGTGAGACGAAAGACGAGAAACGAGAGATGAAAAACGATAAGCAGGAGATGAATGAAGTTGAACATGATCATTCATCCTCGATTGTTCATAAAGGTGTAATTGATGTTGAATCGATTGATAAAAATAAAGATGGAAAATTATTCGAATGCCCGATGGATTGGAATGTAATTACGGATGAAGATGGAAGATGCCCTCTTTGTAATATGTATTTGAAAGAATATACTGTTGAAGAGGTAAAGTCAAATTTAGATAAGAATGGTTATGAATATAAATAGCATTTCAGATGTCATTCTGAATGAAGCGAAGCGGAATGAAGAATCTTTGAGATTCTTCGCTACGCTCAGAATGACTTAGTACTAAAAAGTTTTTGGAGAAATTAAATGATAACATCAGATCAAAATAAAGACGGAATGATTGCAAAGCTGATCGAGTGGTCAATCAATAATAAATTTTTAGTGATCATTTTTACCACCGCATTGATCGCCATGGGAATATGGGCATTAACAACTACAAAAGTTGATGCAATTCCTGATCTTAGCGATGTGCAGGTAATCATAATTACTGAATATCCCGGACAAGGACCAAGGATAGTTGAAGATCAGGTTACATATCCGTTAACAACAAAAATGCTTTCGGTTCCTTATGCAAAAGATGTTCGCGGTTACTCGATGTTCGGGTACTCTATGGTTTACATCATTTTTGAGGATGGAACAGATATTTATTGGGCACGAAGTCGTGTACTCGAATATCTGAACGGATTACAGGGCACCCTTCCTGCGGGCGTAAATCCTCAGCTTGGACCCGATGCAACTGGTTTAGGATGGGTTTACCAGTATGTTCTTAATTCCGATAAAAGAGATTTACAGGAACTTCGTTCAATCCAGGATTTCTTTCTCAAGTATGAACTATCTTCATTACAGGGTGTTGCTGAAGTGGCAAGTATTGGTGGATTTGTAAAACAATACCAGGTTAATGTTGATCCTACAAAACTTGCTTATTACAACATCCCTCTTCAAAAAGTTAAAATGGCAATAAAGCAGAGCAACAACGATGTTGGCGGCAGACTTCTTGAAATGGGTGAAATGGAATACATGGTTCGAAGCCTCGGTTATATAAAAAGTACTGATGATCTGGAAAAGATTTCGATTGGCGTATCATCAAGTACCGGTGCACCAATTTATCTGAGAGATATTGCAACCATTAATATAGGTCCTGAATTACGAAGAGGACTTGCTGAGTGGAACGGTGAAGGAGAAACTGTAGGCGGAATAATTGTGATTCGATTTGGTGAGAATGCACTTGCAGTGATCGAGAGGGTTAAAGAAAGGTTTGAAGAGTTAAAAAAATCTTTGCCCGATGATATAACAATTGATGTAGCTTACGACCGCTCAGGATTGATTGAAAGTGCGATTGATAATCTAAGCAGCAAGCTGATTGAGGAGACAATAATTGTTGCCCTGATTATAATTGCTTTCCTTCTTCATGTACGAAGCAGTTTTGTTGCGATATTCACTCTTCCAACTGCTGTACTTATTTCATTCTTGATCATGAGACTGCAGGGTATTAATGCTAATATTATGTCCCTAGGTGGAATTGCGATTGCAATCGGTGCGATGGTGGATGCTTCAATTGTTATGGTGGAAAATGCTGCATCTCATCTTTCGGCTGAACAAGATAAACCATTAAAGGAAAGAAAGCAGCACTGGGCACTGATATTACAATCTGCAAAAGAAGTGGGACCTTCTATCTTTTATTCACTGGTTGTAATTACAGTTTCATTCCTTCCCGTCTTTACACTTGAACAGCAGGAAGGAAGATTATTCAGACCGCTTGCGTTTACGAAAACCTATGCGATGGCTGGTGCAGCAATACTTGCGATAACAATTGTACCTGTTTTAATCGGCTTTTTTGTACGCGGTAAAATTAGAAAAGAAGAAGATAATCCGATAACAAAATTACTTATTAAGCTTTATCACCCTGTTGTTGATTTTGTTATGAAACGGAGATGGTGGGTAATGGCTGCTGCTTTGTTAATAGTTATTGTTACCTATATTCCCTTTTCAAAGCTTGGCTCTGAGTTTATGCCGCCGTTGTATGAAGGTGACTTACTTTATATGCCAACAACTTTACCGGGTATTTCTATTACAAAGGCAAGGGAAATTCTGCAACAGACTGATAAGATCATCAAATCCTTTCCTGAAGTTGAATCTGTTTTCGGAAAAATAGGTAGAGCTGAAACTGCAACAGATCCGGCTCCGCTTACAATGATTGAAACCACGATCCGTTTGAAACCGCAGGATGAGTGGCGCGAAGGAATGACTCCCGAAAAGCTTGTAGAAGAAATGAACAATGCTGTACAGATACCAGGTTTAACTAATGCCTGGACGATGCCGATTAAAACAAGAATTGATATGCTTTCAACAGGTATTAAAACTCCTGTTGGCATTAAAATAGCCGGACCGGATTTAAATGTGCTTCAGGATTTGGGAAAACAGGTTGAAGAATTGATGAAGACTGTTCCAGGAACAAGATCGGCTTATGCTGAAAGATCTGTTGGAGGAAATTATGTTGATTTCGAAATTGACCGCGATGCGATTGCACGTTACGGATTAACAGTTGCAGATGTGCAGAATGTTTTTATGTCTGCGGTTGGTGGAATGAACATCACTAAAACAGTTGAAGGATTGGAAAGATATTCTGTTAATCTTCGTTATCAACGTGATTACAGGGAAAACATAGATGCTTTAAAGCGTGTATTGGTTTCGCTTCCCAAAAGTGGTAGCATTCCGCTTGAGCAGCTAGGTAAGATCGTTATTAGAAAAGGTCCGCCAATGATTAAATCAGAAAATGCGAGACCAAATACCTGGGTGTATGTAGATTTGATAGGTGTTGATGTAGGTACATTTATAGTTGATGCCAAGCAAATAATAAAAGATAATCTGGAACTCCCTACAGGTTATTCGTTAAAGTGGAGCGGGCAATATGAATATATGGAGCGTGCGGCAAAACACCTTTCTATAGTTGTCCCCCTGACTTTATTGATAGTTATAATTCTTCTTTATATGAATATGAAATCAATGACTAAAACCGGAATTGTATTACTGACTTTACCGTTCTCTATGGTTGGCGCCGTATGGTTTTTATTCTTTGCGGGTTATAATATGAGCGTGGCGGTATGGGTTGGAATAATCGCTTTACTTGGTGTTAGTGCAGAAACCGGTGTTGTCATGCTGCTTTATCTCGATTTAGCTTATGAGAAATTCAAGCGGAATGGAATCTTGAATAATCTGTCTGATTTAAGAGAATCAATATTTGAAGGCGCAGTTAAAAGAATCCGACCGAAGATGATGACCGTTCTTACAACTATGCTTGGTTTGCTTCCTATACTCATTGGTTTGGGTGCAGGATCGGATGTGATGAAAAGAATTGCTGCACCGATGGTTGGAGGAATATTAACAAGTATGATAATGGAACTGACACTGTTTCCCGCAATATTCTATGCAATTAAAAAAAGGCAATTTAAAACAATCTCCAATTCCAACGATCTAAAAGGAGAAATAAAATGAAAGAAATAAAAGCATATATAAGAAAAACGATGGCTGACAGAGTAATACAAAAATTGGAACAGGCGGGCGTAAAAGGAATGACTGTCATCGATGTAGCAGCTTTGGCAGGATGGGCTGATAAAGAATCATTCAGCTATTCAATTGAATACGTAGAAAAATATTCTATGGTAGTTAAACTTGAGATTGTTTGTGAAGATAAAGATACAGACGTTCTATCTGATATTATTGTAAAATATGGAAAAACAGGAAAATCAGGAGACGGAATGATGTTCGTATCCCCGATTGAAAAATCGATCAAAATTAGGAACAATCAATTAAACATTCTATAACAAAACCGAAAGGAAAAACAAAATGTTAAACAACATGTTAAAATCAATCTCGTTCGCAGCTTTATTAGTAATAATACTGTTTGCAGTGGGAACACTCAATGCACAGGATAAGCCGGATTCAAGCTCAATGCATAAGGAAGGAATGATGCATAAATCTGTTGATCACAAAATGATGGATAAATCAGATGACCATAAAATGATGAATCATGAAATGAAAAAGGATTCTATGCATAATCATTCCGGAACGATGAATGAACAAAAATCGATAGTACATGAAGGTACAATTGATCTTTCAGCAATAGATGAAAACGGTGATGGCAAAGTTTACCAGGATCAGATGTGCTGGAATGTTGTTTCCGATAAAGCAGGTGATTGCCCGCAATGTGGAATGAAACTCAAAGAAGTTTCACTTGAAAAAGCCAAAAAAAATCT
>CAZPSY010000131.1:0-5358 GCA_964589295.1 uncultured Ignavibacteriaceae bacterium | reverse complement strand
GCTGAAAAATTGTATTAGTTGTAAAACATATCTCATAAATTAAAAACACAACAGGTGTAATTCCGATTATTGACAATTGAATAATCCGGAAGATTGCCGAAAATGTAATTTCACCAAAGTGAAATCTGAATGATGTAGAGACATCGAGATCGGGATCAATATGATGAACATTGTGGAAGCGCCAGAGATACGGAACTTTGTGATTTGCTCTATGCCAGTAGTAAAATGCAAGATCCATCAAAAGAAATGCTATTAACCCCTCGATGACTACCGGAAGTTTGATTAAATATAATAAACCAAAATTATTTTCTGAACTCCAGCTGATTGCATTCTTCGATGCAGGTGAAACCAGGAAAAATACAACCATAAAGGAAATCACGCTTAAAGAAGCATTTATAAATAATCTTACAATCAATGAATAGGTTTTATTCCGTAACGGGAAAAAATGTTCAAGAGATAGAAGAGATAAAAGTATTATGATGAATGCGATAGCAACAATAAATGGAGATAAAGAATTAAAATTCATTTTACTTTATTCTATTACGAAAACATTCACGACATGTTTGTTAGTTATCAAAACGCCTGGTTTAAACTAAAATATATACCACTTGTGTTTTTGCCAAATCCAATATCCGCCCTTAAGTCAATTAGTTCAATCTCATCAATTCTAAATCTTATCCCTAATCCGTAAGAAAATTTAAACTTAGCCAACTCAAACTTAGAGGGACTACTGGCAACATCTCCAATACCAACAAATCCAACTAAACCAAATCTCCACCATACCCTAATTCGATATTCAATCTGAGTTGCAAAGTAGTGCTTGTCTCTATATCGCCCGGTAAAGTAACCTCTCATTATATTCTCTCCGCCAAGAGGTGGCACATCATAAAACGGAGAAGAACCGATTATAAAATTATAAAACATCTGGAATGCTAAAATCTGATTACCAGATATTTTTTGAAATCTTCTCAGATCTATTATTGTTTTTGTGTATTCAAAATCACTACCAATTTCCCTGGTGAAAAAGGTTGAGGATAATTCATAGAAACCGCCACTCGCAGGATAGAATATATTATTCCTGGAATCGTAACTTACAACAAAACCTAAACCTGAAGTTATTCCTCCTCCCCCACCATAAACCATGCCGGATTGCAAATATGGATTCTTCCTGACATCAACAACATTATAGTTTCGAATTTCATACACAACGCCAGCATTTAAGTTATGAGAAATTTGTCTTTGAAATTTGATCAATGCTAAACTACTTCTTGCTTCATAATTTGGATTTTCTATTTCCGCAGTATTATTTCCTGCACTATAAAATTTATCAATCACTTTAGAATAGTTTAAATAAGCAGAGATATAATATTTATCATCATCAAAATATATTTCTGGTTTTGAAGAAAAACTATATTGCGTATTAAGTGTATAATAACCATACACTTCAATTTTTGATGGCTTGGAATTCAAACTATCAGAAAGGCGGAACGATAATATTCCAAGGGCGCCGAGAGCAAGATTTGATTCGGGAGAGTAGAAAATAATTGGGGCTGCAAACCAATTCAAATCATCAGTTTCAATAGAATCTTTCTCCTGTGCGCTTAGATAAATTGGCAACATCATAAATGAAATAATTAGGATAATAATAATTTTGGTTTTCATTCTAAACATTAAAATCTGCTCGAATTATATTATTTATAACGCTTTAATATATTAAAATTGAGCACAATATCTTCCATTGCCCCTTTAGTACATCGGCTCCATAATACACTCAAATATTTTACTTGCTTTGCAACTTTACGTGAGAACGTTTCTCGCAACGACGCGAAGCCGCTAAGTTAACCTGCATAAGCAATCTTTAACTTTTTTTGATCTAAAGACCTTGCAAGTGCAAAGTCCTCTTCGGTTATTTTTTCTTCATCACCGTAATAGTTGTGTTCAACGCTGTCTTTCTGCAAACCCGCCAGCACTGCTGTTGAGGAAAGAACCTGGAGGTTTTCGGTTATAAGATTTGTGGAATCGTTTGCATCTATTTTTCCTGTAACAAGGTAGGGACCCATAGAAAGGGTAAGTTCTGCAACACGGTTATAAACACGCGGAAAGATAACCGCTTCAAAAGTTCCTGTAAGATCTTCAAGCGAAAGGAACTTCATTATTTCGCCCCGCTTTGTTTTTATTCTTTTTGATGTCATATACCATCCAATCATCTTTACTCTTCTTCCTTTGTTACGCAACATATCTTTTGCAAGTACAATCCCCGGTTTATCAATCCACTCTTTAAAAAAGTAAAGAGGATGACGTGTAACCATATAATTAAATGCTTCATATTCTTCTTTGCATATTCCTGCAAGCGAATAGTTCTCGCTGGTTTTTACTTCTTCTTCCAGCTTGAATGTTTCACTCATAAAAAGATCATTATAGCTTTCCTCAATAATTTTTCTGCGGTGAAGATAAACATCCAAAAGCCGCATAAGAGTTGGGCGGGTTTGCCGGAAACACCCCATCGCACCGCACTTTATGAGCATTGCCGTTTCCTCGTAAGCAAGTTTTGTGCGCACAAGAAAATCTGCCAGCGAAATGTATTTACCGTTTTGTTTTCTTTCTCCAATTATTCTATCGATTGCGTTGTAAGAAAGATTTTTAATCGCTTTCAAACCAATACGGATTACTCTTCCTTTTCCAACATATTCTTTTTCGCTTTCATTAATTGATGGAAGTTCTATCTTCAAACCTAAACGTTTTGCTTCCTGAACATAAACCGCAGCAGAATAAAATCCGCCACCGTTGTTTAAAACACTTGCCATAAATTCTGCCGGGTAGTGCGCTTTAAGAAACGCAACCTGGTAAGAAAGCAAAGCAAACGATGCGCTGTGCGCTTTACAGAAAGAGTAACCCGCAAACGATTCAATCTGCCGCCAGAGTTCTTTTGCCTGGTAATCGGTTAATCCTTTTTCTTTTGCAGAAGAAAAAAAATTATCAACTATTGTTTGCATTGCTTTGTGCGAGCGCATTTTTCCGCTCATTGCCCTGCGCAGAAGATCGGCTTCTTCCAAACTTAATCCTGCAATGTGATGAGCAACTTTAATTACATCCTCCTGGTAGATCATTACACCGTAAGTTTCGCCAAGATAAATTTCCATTTCGGGTACAAGATATTTTCTGCGCGAAGGATCTTTATGGCGCGCGATGAACTCCTGCATCATTCCGCTTTCTGCAACGCCCGGACGAATAACAGAACTTGCAGCGGTAAGCATTTCAAAGGTTTCAACATCCAATCTGCGCAGCAATGAACGCATTCCCGGCGACTCGATATAAAAGCAGCCGATGGTCTTTCCCGTGCGTATAAGTTCCTTTGTTACAGGATCGTTAAAGAGCATATCAAAATCGAAGATATCAAAATTGATATTGCCCGTATTTTTTGGAATGGGTGGATAAAGCGTGTGAATCCGCACTTCATCCCGCCATTCGGGTGGAATCCGGTAGTGAAGCGAATTCTCTATTTTTGAGTTGTTTTCAAACATATTATAGTGAACATTTGCACACTATAATATAGAATTTTAAAATTTAAATGCAAGTGGCTGGTTTGGTGTTGATATGAAACTAACACCTAACTTTAGTTAGATAAATGTAGAGAAACAAATATCTTAAACGGTTGTCCAAAGGACTCCTGAGGAGAAACCGTTATTTTTTGTAATATTACTTTTTTTTCCCCCAACTAAAGAGTCTGTTGCACAATTGTTTATTTAATAGACTCAATTGCTAAATGTAATTCTAAGGAAAAGAGTCTTTTTAATTTTTCAATAATAAATTTTATCACATAATTATTTTTTTGGTTAGCTTTCCTCGTTTTTCTATTCTTAAAACTCAATAATCTCTTCAGGTTTTGCACCGAAGCGATCATAATGGAGTTCTTCTGGCACTTATCTATTCCCCTTGTCATAAATTTTGATAATCCGTGATACATTTTAGCTTCAGCAAATAGTGGTTCGGGACCTGTTTTTCTTAATACATATGCTCTTCTTGCACCAGGAGTTTTAAGTCTTAATGATAGTCTTTCATATTCTTTATAAAAGATAGTTCTGCTTAGATGTCTTTTAATGGAATTAGGGCAGCACTTTTCTTTAAGAGGACATCCTTTACAGTCTTCTTTTTTACTTACATAACGTTTTGATTGTTTTTTACTATCATAGCTTTGGAACTTTAACTCCTTATTGTTTGGACATACAAATAAGTCTTTTTCTTCGTCATAAGTAAATTTTTCAATAGTAAATCCACCTGTAGCATTTACTTGTTTTTGTGTTGGGATATATGGGGCTATACCTCTGCTCTCAAGGTCCCTTAAATTTTCTCCTGAACAATATCCTTTATCTGCTGATACTTCTTGTATTGTTAATCCTAAATCATTTAGTCTGTTTTCTGTTCTATTAAATACATCTATTAACGCTCGTGAGTCCTTTATATCTGCATAGGTTGTTAAGACGTCTATAATAATTTTATTTTTGCTATCTACACTATAATGTGTAGAATAATACATCGCCGAAGGTTTACCGGGTTTTCTTGCCATCCTACTATCGGGATCAGTTCTATTATTATAATCTTTGTTTTTATTTATCTTTTTCTTTGAACTATTACCGGAAGTCTTTTCTGCTAATTTCAATTCATCCTTTTGGTTTTTATCATTATCATTTTTCTTTTGTTCTTCAGGATTGTTTTCCGAATAAGATTTATTTACATATTCTTCTACTCTTAGCCCTGGCTCTTTTCTCTCTAATTTATCTAAAGATGCGTTTGCTCTTACTAAAGTTGAATCTATTGATTGGTGTGTGCCTTCTATAAGTCCTGCTTGATAACATATCTTAACAATCCTGTTAAAGATTAACTCAAAAATTTCTTGTTTTATTAGTGTTCTTGTTCTAGATATTGTTGAATGCCACGGGAGGTTCTCATCTATATCGTATCCTAAATAATATCTTACACTTAGTGAGTCACTTGCTCGTTTTATTAAGCTTCTGTCTGAGGTAACGTTTTCAAAATATCCAAACAACATTAACTTAAAAAATATCACGGGGTCTATTGATGGATTACCTGTCTTTCCATAGAGATTTTTGCATTCTTGATAAACAAATCTCAAATCTAATAAATCATCTAATACCCTATAGAAGTTATCCTTTGGTACAAGATCATTAATTGTTAGATTATACATTAATTTTGGCTCAAATTTCTTTTTCCCAAGCATATATTTTCTCTTTGCTTTATTTTTTATCCCATACATTCAAATCACATGCCGAGTTCTGCAACAGACTCTTAAGTCTGGTTAGAGTGTAATGACTAATTGATACCGAACCGTTTCTCCCGAAG
>CAZPSY010000130.1:0-5359 GCA_964589295.1 uncultured Ignavibacteriaceae bacterium | reverse complement strand
TTTACAACAAGACCTGATACATTATTTGGTGCAACTTATATGGTTTTAGCGCCTGAGCATCCTCTTGTTGAAAAACTGACAACTGAAAATCAAAAACAGCAGGTTAGCGATTATGTAAATTCAGTAAAATCTTTAACTGAAATTGAGAGAACATCAACAGTAAAAGAAAAAACCGGCGTACCAATTGGTGCTTACGCTATAAATCCTGCACATAATAAAAAAATTCCAATCTGGATTGCGGATTACGTTCTGCAATCTTACGGAACAGGAGCTATTATGGCTGTTCCCGGGCAGGATGAAAGAGATTGGGAATTTGCAGAAAAGTTTGATCTTCCAATAATAAGAACAGTACAGCCACCTAATGGTTTTGAAGGGAAAGCATATCTTGGCGATGGACCTGCAATCAACAGTGATTTTTTAAACGGACTGAATGTAAAAGATGCAAAAGCCAAAATGATTAAATGGCTGGAAGAGAAAGAAATTGGTAAGGGAACTGTAAATTATAGATTGAGAGATTGGCTTATATCCCGCCAGCGTTATTGGGGAACTCCTATTCCAATTATTCATTGTGAAAAGTGTGGAGAAGTTCCGGTTGATGAAAATGATCTTCCTGTAAAACTTCCTTATGATGTTGACTTTAAACCGGGAGGCGAATCACCTTTATCATCGCACAGCGATTTTATAAATGTGAAATGCCCAAAATGCGGAAGCGATGCTAAACGCGATCCTGATACAATGGATACGTTTGTTGATTCATCCTGGTATTATCTTCGTTTCCTTAATCCAATTATTTCTGATGCCATTTTTGATAAAGATAAAGCTGAGAAATGGATTCCGGTTGATATGTATGTGGGCGGAGCAGAGCATGCTACAATGCACTTGCTCTATGCGAGGTTCATTCATAAGTTTATAAGAGATCTCGGTTTGATAAATAGCGATGAACCATTTACTAAATTGCTTCACCAGGGAACTATTACAAACCAGGGTGTGAAGATGTCAAAATCAAAGGAGAATGTTGTTAATCCTGATGACTTTACATCCAAAGTTGGTGCAGATATTTTTCGTTTGTACCTTATGTTTATGGGTCCTTTTGAAATGGGCGGCGATTGGAGTGATAAAGGAATTTCAGGCACAGAGCGATTTGTAAACAAGGTTTACGATCTTTTCGAACAGCATAAAAATATTTTAAATGAAGTGAGCCCCACAAATGAATATGATTTGAATTCTCTTACTGAGCAGGAAAAAATTGTTTACAGGAAAACAAACCAGGCAATTCATAAAGTGGATGAAGAACTGGAACATTTTCGTTTTAATACTGCAATTGCTGCTTTGATGGAATTGTTAAACAATCTTAAAGAGCTTTCAGCTTGTTCAAAAGAAATTCAGACATACGTTCTAAACCGTTTTGCAGTAATGCTTGGTCCTTTAGCTCCGCATCTTGGTGAAGAGTGTTACAACATTTTGGGGAACGATAATTCGTTGTTTGAAAATCCTGTATGGTTTAAGGCTGATGAAAAAGCGTTAATTGAAGATTCAATTAATATTGCTGTTCAGGTAAATGGTAAATTGCGCACTACTTTAGAAATGCCGATTGACAGCGAAGAAAGAGCTGTGAAGGAAGCAGCATTTAATGATGAAAAAGTAACAAAGCATACTGCCGGGAAAAACATAGTAAAAGAGATTTATGTTAAAAATAAAATCTATAACATAGTTGTTAAGTAAGAAAAAATATAACGCTGATGACGCAGATACAACAGATGCTCACAGATCAGAATCAGTAAACATCATCTTAACCTGTCTGCCGTAAGGCAGATCAGTGTCATCTGTGAGCCATTAAGGAACCATAATATGCTTGATATAAAATTCATACGAGAAAATCCTGATAAAGTAAAAGCAGGAATTGCTAACAAAAATGAAAAAGGTAATGTTGATGAGGTGTTGGCTTTAGATGAAGAAAGAAGAAATATTATTGTTCAGGTTGAAGAGTTAAAAGCTACTCGCAATAAAGTTTCTTCACAAATTCCCAAGATGAAAAAAGCAGGCGAAGATACAACGGAAGTTCTTGCCGAAATGAAACAAGCTTCTGATAAAATTACTGAGATGGATACTAAATTAAAAAACGTTGATGAAAAACTACATAGTTTATTAATGTTCATCCCTAATCTTCCGCACGAATCAGTTCCTGTTGGTAAAACTGAAAATGACAATAAGATTATACGCGAATGGATCCCTGAAGGATTTTCATTTAAAAGCGATAAAAAATTTTTAGACCATGTTGAATTAGGGGAAAAATTAAGCATACTTGATTTCGAAAGAGGCGCAAAAATTTCCGGCTCCGGCTTTGCTGTTTATATTGGAAAAGGAGCAACACTTGAAAGATCATTGTTAAACTTTATGCTCGATTTTCATTTGCAGAATCACAGCTACACAGAAGTACTACCTCCGTTTTTAGTTAACAAAGCGTCTATGGAAGGAACAGGACAGTTGCCAAAGATGGAAGATGATATGTACAGCATAGATAAAGATGGACTCTACCCTATTCCAACTTCAGAGGTTCCTATTACAAATCTTCACCGAAATGAAATTTTAACTGATGCTGAACTTCCTAAAAACTATGTTGGTTACTCTGCTTGCTTCAGAAGAGAAGCAGGTTCTTACGGTAAAGAAGCAAAAGGATTTTTGAGAGTTCACCAGTTTAACAAAGTTGAGATGGTTAAAATTGTGAAACCGGAAACATCATACGAAGAGTTAGAAAAAATTGTTAGCGATGCTGAAGATATTCTTAAAGCACTTAAAATTCCTTATCGAATTAATCTTCTTTGTACTGGAGATCTTAGTTTTTCTGCAGCAAAATGTTATGATATTGAAACATGGTCTCCGGCTGAAAATAAATGGCTGGAGGCATCATCCTGCAGTAACTTTGAAGATTTCCAAGCAAGAAGAGCAAAAATCCGATTCAAAAGAGATGGCGACCCAGCCAGTGCCGGGGCAAGCAAGAAACCTGAATTTGTACATACGTTAAACGGTTCCGGTTTAGCAACCAGCAGGTTGATGGTTTCCTTATTGGAAAATTACCAAACAGAAAACGGAACCATTGAGGTGCCGGAAGTGTTGAAAAAATATACCGGCTTTGATTTGATCGACTAAGATTTGCCCATCATCACTTTTTCTTGATCTTTATCACAATCATCTGCATAGATTTTTCAATCAAAAAAGATTATGATTAACTTACAGTCTATAACTTTGATATGCGAAACCTTTACAAATTAAGAAAATATTTTACCCGCTATAAAAAGAAACTCCTGTTTGGATTTCTGTTTATTATTCTTTCCAACATCGGGACAGTTTATGTGCCGATTCTATTAAAAGATTCAATTGATGCATTAAACAATAATATCTCCAAAGAATTGCTCCTTCAATATGGATTGATGATAGTAGGTGCGTCTTTGTTTGCAGGTTTTTTCAGATTTATGATAAGGCAAACGATAATCGTTGTTTCAAGAGAAATTGAGTATGACTTAAGAAGAGATTTCTGGGAACATATTCAACATCTTTCGCTGCGTTACTTCCAAAACACCTCAACTGGTAATATTATGGCGCATGCCACTAATGATATAAATGCTGTGCGCATGTTTCTTGGTCCTTCCGTAATGTACTCAATCGATACTACAGTACGGCTTGCCTTAGTTCTTTCAATAATGTTCTCTCTAAACGTGAGTTTATCATTATATGTGCTGCTGCCGCTGCCTCTACTTTCAATTCTTGTCTATAAAGTAGGAAAGGTAATTCACGATAAGTTTACCATCATCCAGGAAAAGTATTCAGTTTTAACAACAATGGTTCAGGAAAGTTTTTCGGGGATACGTGTAATAAAATCTTATGTGCGCGAGCAGAATGAAATGGATAGATATGCAGAGCACAGCCAGGATTATTTGAAGAAAAAAATGAATCTTGTGAGGACGCAAGCACTCATTATGCCGCTATTAATTTTAATAACAGGTATATCAATAATTATTGTTATCTGGATTGGTGGCGTAAAAATTATTAATAACGAACTGACGTTGGGTGAAATTACAGCGTTTATAGTTTACCTTGGGATTTTAATCTGGCCTATGATTGCTTTTGGATGGGTACTTAACATCATCCAGCAAGCAGAAGCAAGTATGAAACGGCTGAACAAAATTTTGAACGAACCATACGAAATAGATGACTCAGGTTTAACGGATCATTTAATTAAAGATTTGCAAGGTGAAGTTGAGTTCAGAAATGTTTCATTCAGGTATGCCGATAATCTTCCAAATATTTTAGATAGAATAAATCTTTCAATACCGCGTGGGTCAACTCTTGCAATAATGGGTTATACCGGCAGCGGGAAAACATCATTGATTAATCTTATTCCGCGGCTTTACGATTGCACAGAAGGTGAAATACTAATTGATGGGGAAAATATTAAATCTATCCCGTTAAATGTTATAAGAACAAATATTGGGTTGGTTCAGCAGGAATCATTCCTCTTTTCTGATAAAGTGATAAATAACATGAGTTATGGTTTAAAAAAAATTGATGAGGAGTGGCTTCACAAAGTATCGAAAATAGCACAATTTGATGATGATGTTAAGGAATTCCCCGAACAATACGAAACGATTATTGGCGAAAGAGGAATTACGTTTTCAGGCGGACAGAAGCAGCGTGCTTCACTTGCAAGAGCCCTGGCGATTAATCCTAAAATACTAATTCTTGATGATTCTTTCTCTTCAGTTGATACCCACACTGAGGAAGAAATTCTAACTAACCTTAAAAAGTTTATGCATGGAAGAACCAGTATTATAATCAGTCATAGAATTTCCACTGTTAAAGATGCTGATAAAATAATAGTTATTGATAAAGGTAAAATTGCAGAGGAAGGTGTGCACGAAGAACTTGTCGCTCTTGGCGGAATATATGCAGACCTACACTATAAGCAGTTACTAGAGAGAGAACTGGAAGAACTGAATTAATGAGCGATTACAAAAGCGAAGAAGAAAAACTCGGCAAAGCATACGATTCAAAATTAATGAAGCGTCTGCTTGGCTATATTAAACCATACAAGAATTATGTGATCTTTGCAATAATACTTAACATTGTTGTTGCAGCGCTTGGACCTGTACGTCCATTGTTAACCAAAATTGCAATTGATGATTATATCGCCAAATCAGACTACAACGGTTTGATGTTAATAGCATTAGCCCTTTCCGGATCATTGCTGCTGCAAGCCTTTATTCAATATTTTTTAACCTATTATACTCAGTACCTTGGTCAAAAGGTTTTGTTGGATCTTCGCACACAGATCTTTAATCATATACAAAAACTTGCATTAAAA
>CAZPSY010000129.1:0-5385 GCA_964589295.1 uncultured Ignavibacteriaceae bacterium | reverse complement strand
CCGTTTTCATTTAAGAATTCAATTGCCTGGTTAAAGTATTTCATTTCATTATGATCTTTTAAATGCTGCAGATGAGCTGCAATAACATTCTCGCCACCCTTAATAATAACTTCCATAACTTTTCGTTCATCGTAAGGCCTGGCTTCTCTCTTTTCAATGGTTATAGCCCCTTGAGGGCAGTGCCCAAGGCATGCACCTAATCCATCACAGAACAAGTCGCTAATTAACCTGGCTTTATCATCAATTATTTGTAAAGCACCTTCGTGGCAGCTTGGAACACATTCGCCGCAACCATCGCATTTTTCCTCATCAATTTTTATTATTTCTCGTAACATGTTTATTATATTTTTAATCAGACAATATTATCTGATTAAAAATATAATATGCTTTCTTCAATTTCAAGTGGAAAATGAATTTATTTAAAATAGTTTAAACGCACTTGATTATTATTTTAAGCTTGCTTAAATTAGTTCATTAAAATTCATAAATGATGAAAAATATTTCTAAAGAAGATTATCTAAGTACCATCTATAAAAACCGGGATTCGGATGGTATCATAAAGGGAAACCAAATTGCCGAGAAGCTGGAGATTTCCAATGCTGCCGTAACTGATATGCTCAAAAAACTTTCCAGCGATGGTTTTGTTGATCACAAACGCTACCGCGGAATAAGTCTTACTGGAGAAGGTGAAGACTATGCAAGGAACATGGTTAGAAGACACAGGATATGGGAAGTATTTCTTCACCAGGTTGTTGGACTATCGTGGGATAAAGTTCATGATGAAGCCGAAAACCTGGAACATTCATCTTCGGATGATCTGATAAACAGGATGGAGGAGATGCTCGATTTTCCGGAATTTGATCCGCATGGAAATCCAATACCAAATAAAAACGGTGAGTTACCGGAGCAATCTCAGGGAGTGCCGCTCAATTCTGTTACTCCCGGTACAAAAGTAATTGTTATCAGGGTAAACGATATTAGTAACAGTTTTCTTAATTATATATCTCAAATTGGCCTGGAATTGAATAGGGAAATTGAAATTAAAGATTTCCTTGATTATGACGGCTCGATTTTAATTTTAATTGATGGCAGGGAAGTAAATTTAAGCAGCAAGCTTGCATCAAATATTTTTGTAATTCAATCATAATAATTTTTTAATATGGTAAACCCGTTAACAGCTTTAATAATTGGAACTTCAATTATTGGCGTATGTGTTTTTATTTTCTGGCCAGGCAGCGGAATGGTTGCAAGGTGGAAAAGCAGAAAGAGCACCACACAGCGTGCTTTAATGGAGAACGCTCTAAAGCATCTTTACAACTGCGAATATGAATCTGTTAGCTGCTCAATTGAAACTTTGGCAGGTAATCTTTTTATTTCATCTGATGAAGCAACATTACTTTTAACCCGGCTCGAAGTTATGGGATTAGTAAGTACTTCCGAAGAAAATTTAAAACTTACTAATGACGGCAGATCGTATGCATTAAGAGTTATTAGAGTTCACAGGTTATGGGAAAAATATCTTGCCGATGAAACTAGTGTTGAAGAGCTTGAATGGCACGCCTCGGCAGAAGAGATAGAACACAAGTTGTCTCCCGCGGAAGCAGATGAATTAGCTGCACAAATTGGTAACCCGGTTTTTGATCCGCACGGTGATCCTATTCCTACTTCAGATGGCAAAATTCCTGGCAGAAGAGGAAAACCTTTAAACGATTTAAAGATGGGTGAGTTTGCAAATATTATTCATATTGAAGATGAACCTAACGCTATATACACACAGTTAGTTGCAGCAGGGCTATACCCTGGAATGCAGGTGAGATTAGTTGAATCATCCGATAAAAGAATCCGTTTTACTGCTAACGGCGAAGATTGTACACTGGCTCCACTCTTTGCTAAAAATGTTACCGTTACCTCAATTAAAAGTGAACGGATAATTGAAGGAAAGCTGAAAAAACTATCGTCACTTAAAGTTGGCGAAAAAGGAATTGTGCTTGGAATATCTAAAGCCTGCAGGGGACAGCAGAGAAGAAGGTTGATGGATATGGGTGTGGTTCCCGGAACCGAAATAGTAAATGAAATGAAGAGCGCTGGGGGCGATCCTATAGCTTATAGAATAAAAGAGGCAACCGTTGCATTAAGAATAAAGCAGGCGGAAAGAATTTATTTAGTGCCAGATGAGGAAATAGAAAAAAATGTCTGAAATTAAAAGCCATAACTGCGAAGTATGTCCTGTTCATAACATCGGGCACCTAAAAAAGCTCGGTATAAATATGAGCGATTTTAACTTTGTTGTAGCACTTGCCGGAAATCCAAATACTGGAAAAAGCACGGTGTTCAATAATCTTACAGGATTAAGACAGCATACAGGAAATTGGCCTGGAAAAACTGTTACCAGGGCTGAAGGTGGATTTGAGTATAATGATTATAAATTCAAACTTGTAGATCTTCCCGGAACTTATTCGCTTCTTTCAACCAGCACGGATGAAGAGGTTGCAAGAAATTTTATTCTTTTCGGGCAGCCGGATGTAACTGTAATTGTTGTTGATTCAACTCGGCTTGAGAGAAATCTTAATCTTGTAATTCAAATCCTGGAAATTACTGATCATGCCGTAATTTGCTTAAATATGATTGACGAAGCAGAACGATATCAAATTAAAATTGATGAAAGAAGTTTATCAAAGGAACTTGGTGTTCCTGTAATACCAGCTGCAGCACGGCAGGGGGAAGGAATGGATGAATTGCTGAAAGCTATCCATGATGTTGCAACAGGTAGTTATATCTGTAAACCGCATCGCATTAAAAATATATCACCTGAATTAAATATTGCAGTGGAAAAACTATCTGAAAAACTTATTGAAGAATTTCCAAACCTGCAGAATGTTAGATGGGTTGCTTTAAGATTGCTGGAAGGTGATCAGAGTATAATTGATGCAATACGTTCAGGTGAACTTGAAAGTATTAATCCCGGAATTGCCGAATCAATAAAACATGAACCGGTTTTAGAATAAAAATGAATAAAGAATCAATAAACAGAAGAGAAGCAATACTATCAGCGGCAAACAACTTGCGCTGGGAGATAGGCGAAAACTTTCACGATAAATTAATGGAATCCATTTATGCAAACGCTTCTCATATTTCAGGTAAAGCAGTTACAGCCCCGGGCAAGAAAACCCGGTTTAGCTGGGAGAGAAACCTTGACCGGCTATTAACCAGCAAGTACCTTGGATTCCCGGTTATGTTTCTTATTCTTGGTATTGTATTCTGGTTAACTGTTGAAGGTGCAAACGTGCCCTCGGGATTGCTGGCATCATTACTTATCGATACTCTTCAGCCGGTACTTAAAGGATTTTCGTTATCAATCGGTTTGCCGGTTTGGTTAGCTGGTGTTTTAATAGACGGCGCTTATCTAGCAATGGCATGGGTTATAAGTGTTATGCTTCCACCAATGGCTATATTCTTTCCGCTATTTACGTTACTAGAAGATTTAGGCTACTTGCCCCGTGTATCTTTTAATATGGATAGTGTATACCGTAAAGTTGGTGCTCATGGTAAACAAGCGTTAACTATGGCAATGGGTTTTGGCTGCAATGCTGCCGGGGTAATAGCAGCAAGAGTTATAGACAGCCCGCGTGAAAGGTTAATAGCAATAATTACAAATAACTTTTCGCTTTGTAATGGAAGATGGCCCACACAAATTCTTATCGCTACAATATTTATCGGTTCCGCAGTTCCTGCTTACCTTGCAGGAATCGTTTCCGCTGCTGCAGTGGTTTTTGTTGCCATACTCGGTATTCTATTTAGTTTGGTTGTCTCCTGGGGATTATCAAAATCAGTGTTAAAAGGAGAAGCTTCTGCATTTAGTCTTGAACTTCCACCGTATCGCCCTCCGCAGATTATGCGAACACTTTATACATCCTTAATTGATAGGACAATTTTTGTTCTTTGGCGTGCAATAATTTTTGCTATACCTGCAGGGGTTGTTATCTGGTTAGTTGGAAATGTAACTATAGGAGGAGAAACAATTGCATTATTTTTTAGCAGCAGGGTGGACCCTCTTGCCGTAATTTTTGGTTTAAACGGGGTAATATTTCTTGCTTATATTATTGCAATACCAGCCAATGAAATTGTTATTCCAACAATCCTAATGCTGACGGTTATGAATCTCGGGCTTATAGATGTTGGCGAAGGTGCAGGTGTTATGTTTGAACTTGATTCAACTGTTGCAACTGCTGATATTCTTTTTGCTGGAGGTTGGACACTACTAACCGGAATCAATTTAATGATGTTCAGTCTTTTACATAATCCCTGCTCAACAACCATTTATACTATTTATAGAGAAACTAAAAGTATTAAATGGACGGTAGTCGCTACTTTTCTACCAATCGTTATGGGATTGGTCGTAACTTTTTTTATAGCACAAATTTGGAGACTAGCTGCCGGAAATTAATTTATCATAAATCTAAAAGTACTATGGCAAAAAAATCAATAAAAATATTGTCCTGGAATGTAAACGGTATAAGAGCCGCATATAAAAAGGGAATTCTTGATTGGTTCAACAAAGAAAGCCCGGACATACTTTGCTTGCAGGAAACTAAAGCTCATCCCGAGCAGCTTGTAGATGAGTTGAAAAATGTGAAAGGATATGAATCATACTTTTCTTCTGCCGAAAAAAAGGGTTATAGCGGTGTTGTGATCTATACAAAAAATAAACCGTTAAATGTTCAACACGGAGTCGGAATTAAAAAATTTGACAGCGAAGGAAGATTTATAATTACTGAGTTCGAAGAATTTATACTTTTTAACATTTACTTTCCCAATGGCAAGGCTTCAAAAGAGCGCCTTAAATATAAAATGGATTTTTATGATGCCTTCTTAAAACATTGTAAAAAACTTCTCAAGCAAGGAAAGAAAATAGTTGTTTGCGGCGATGTAAATACTGCTCACAAAGAAATTGATCTTGCGCGACCGAAAGAAAACTCTGCAACATCAGGCTTTCTACCCGAAGAAAGAGAGTGGATTGATAAATTCCTTGCTGCAGGGTTTATGGATACATTCCGAATTTTTAATAGTGAACCGGAAAATTATACCTGGTGGGATATGATTACACGTGCCCGCGAAAGAAATGTTGGCTGGAGAATCGATTATTTTTATGCAAGTGAAAATTTAAAAGGCAATATCAAATCTGCTTCTATACATTCTTCTGTAATGGGCTCCGATCACTGCCCAATTGAGCTTAAACTTAAATTCTGATCAATTGTTATAAAACATAAAATGAAAAAAATCTTTTCTAAAGAGATTTTAATATCTCTTCTAATATTAATTCTTGTAATAAGCTGTAATGCACAAGAGGATGACTCAATGAACGAAAATAAATACACAAACAATCTT
>CAZPSY010000128.1:0-5412 GCA_964589295.1 uncultured Ignavibacteriaceae bacterium | reverse complement strand
CCGGCTGGTTGGTTACTTTCGATATTAATCCTGAAGGAACCGATTTCAAACTGTATGATGGAAGGTTAAAAATAGGAAAGGATCAATCGAATGAAATTGTTTTAGATGATCCTGAAGTATCTGATGAACACGTGCTTATTCTTTGCGGGGATAATAAAATTCTTTTGCAGGATGAGCTCTCAGCTAACGGAACTTTTGTAAACGGGAATAAAGTTGATTCAAGAATTGAGCTTAAAGATAATGATGAAATTAAAGTTGGGAAAACTTCATTTAAGATTAAAATCATTTGATCTTAATTATCAATTATAATCTTACTGTAATAATATGAGTTTTAATTTTGAAATAGGTAACCGGTCCGATGTTGGAAGAGTTCGTGAAGTTAACGAAGATTATTTCGGTTCATTCCACGGAAACTTTGGCGAATTGCTTGTTGTTTGCGATGGTATAGGAGGACATAAAGGAGGCGAAACTGCTTCACGCCTTGCAGTGGATGTAATAAAGAATCATTTTGAAAAATTGAATGCTGATTACGATGTGATGAGAGAATTGCAAAGTGCACTCTCTGCAGCTAATAATAAATTGGTAGAAACTGCCCGCCAGGATCGATCGCTTGAAGGAATGGGTTCAACTGCTGTTATTGTTCTGTTTAAAGATGATATTGCTTATACAGCTAATCTTGGTGACAGTCGCATTTATCTGGTAAGAAATGAAAAAATAAAACAGCTTACTACCGATCACTCATTAGTTCAGCAAATGATAGATTCGAAAATGTTAACGCCTGAAGAAGCAAAGAACCATCCGAAAAAAAATGTTATTACGAAATCACTTGGAAGAGAAGGCGAAGTTGAACCGGATATTTCTGAACCGATAGAGCTACATAAAGCTGATAAGTTTATTTTATGCACAGATGGATTAACAAATTATGTGAAAGATGAAGATATATTTGCTATCGCATCTAACAATCCTCCACAGCAGGCAGCAGGAAAACTTGTTGATCTTGCTAATGAAAAAGGTGGAAGTGATAACATTACCGTTCAAATTGCTGAAGTAAAAGTTGATATTGATACGCCGACAGAAAGCAGTAAAAAGAAAAAATTGCTGTTTTACTTTTTAATTGGTGTGGTGCTTGGAATTGCTGCTATTGGTATTTTCAAGCCGGATGTTTTTAACCTAAAATTTTTAAAGCCGGTAGAACCCGATTCTACAAAAACTAATTTGCAGGATAGTTCATCTGTAGATTCTTCTGCTAATTTAATTAATCGCGATTAACCTCGATAAAATAATGGCTGAATAAAACAGGAGGCAAAATGAAAACTGTAAATGAGATTTGGAGAAGCTTATTATTAGTTCCTCTCCTTGCGCTAATATTTTCTGTTCCGCTAAAAGCACAGGATGAAATTCTAAACGAACTGCTGAACTCCGCAAACCTGTTGAATGAAACATTGCTTGAACTTACTGCCCTTTCCGATGAAGATGAAAACCTGATTGGTGATGAATTGGATAAACAAATATCAAAAGATTTTCGGATTACTAAGGAGAAAAAATTCAACATCAAAAATATTTTTAACAAACTGATGAAGTATGTTCAGCGAACGAGCATAAACTACAGTTACAAGGTTGTTAGAACAGATGAGGTTAACGCTTATGCAATTGCCGGTGGCAGGATGTATATCAACACCGGTATTATTGATTTTCTTGATACAGAAGATGAAATTGCTTTTGTTCTTGCACACGAAATTGCCCATAACGAATTAAGGCACTGTATAAAAAGAGTTCAGTATGCGGCAATTGCTTCATCAATTGATCCTAATCTTGGTGAGATAGTACAGGTTGCTTATGGTATGTATTCGATGCCGTTCACAAAGTATGATGAGTTTGAAGCCGATGAACTTGGTGTAAAGTTGATGAAGAAAGCCGGTTATAATAAATCAGGTGCGGTTTCTTTCTTTGAGAAATTGGAAAAACTTGAAAAAGAGTATGGTATGGATCAAAGAGACCCTGTTAATGATTTTATTTCTTCGCATCCAACTGCAAAGGAACGGAGAAACAGGGTAAAAAAAATGTAATTCCATAATTGTGGAGGAGATAAATGTTTTGTACTGAGTGCGGTCAGCAAAATTCTGATACTGCAACTTATTGTTTAACCTGCGGTAAACCTTTGGACAAAGATGAACCTGTTAAGCAAGCAGTGCCTGGCGGAATGCCAGGGTCTATTAATAACGCTTCAAACAATTCCGGGCAGGGAAAAATGGCAGTCCTTCCGCCGGAATTGACCGGTTGGAACTGGGGTGGATTCTTTCTTACATGGATATGGGGAATTGGCAACAGCACATTCATTGCTCTTCTTGCTCTTTTACCTTTTGTAAATTTAGTGATGATCTTTGTACTGGGTGCAAAAGGAAACGAATGGGCATGGCAAAATAAAAGATGGAACAACATCGAACATTTTAAAAAAGTCCAAAAACTCTGGGCTATATGGGGTGCAGTTTTGTTTGCGCTTGGAATTCTACTATTTATAATAATCATAAGTGTAGCTATAGCTGCCTCCGATCCTTATTATTATGAATACTGATTTTTATAGCACCAAATTTCCAAGCTTAAAGGAATGAAAAAAAGAATGCTCAAAATTTCAATATCTGTTGTAACTATTAGTATTCTGCTGCTACTTATTAACCGTTTTTGGTGTTCCACTTCCGGCATACCGCCTGAATTAGTGAGTGTTGAGACAATTCAAATACAACAATTTAATGCCGATTCGATAAACCTTAATGTTTTTGTTACAATTTTAAACAGGAATAACTTTAAAATAGATGTGAGTGACCTTTATGCAAATATTTTGCACTACCAGGATACAATTGGCTTTGCAAAAAAAAATGAGATGGTCCAATTGAACGCGCTGGATACAGCAGCAATAAATTTTTCTGCTTCTCTTAGCACACAAAAATTTATAAAATCAGTTAGTGATAAGAGTGACTCGCTTAATCTCAGAATGTTAGGCACCGCAAATGCAGATCTAGGATTGTTCACTGTTCCGGTTGATATTAATCTTGAATATACTTTTAATGTTAAAGAAAATATTTCGCAGCTAGTTGAAAGAGATGTGCAAATTGAAAATCTAATTAAGCTGGAAGGTGGGAAATTAAAATCTCTCAGCACAAGCGAATCGGTTGTGGAAGTGGAATTTAAAGTTCGAAATCCATACGGAATTGAATTTAAAGTTGAAGGTTATCCATCCAAAATTTTTATAAATGATAAGGAAGCAGGAAGCGGAAATATTAAAACTCCGATCAATATGGAGAAAAAAGGTGGTGGTATAAAAGCCGTATCAGTTTATAAATTAGATAACATTAAAACCATCACTTCCCTGTTCGGCTCAATCTTCACCAGGAAATTAATTTATAAAACAACCGGCACTTTAATAATAGATATTCTTGGATACAGAATTCAATTTCCCTACAGCTTTAATGGAGAATTAATTAAGATATGATTAACTCAAGCACTCCCAGAATATTAACTGTTGGCAGATCGCCTCAGAACAATATTGTTATTGATAACAAAAATGTTTCTTCCAGCCACGCCTGCTTTAAAATTTTAAACAACGAGATAATACTTGAAGATGTTGGATCAACTAACGGCACTTATGTTAATGGCGAAAAAATAACATCACAAAAAGTTACTGCGAGTGATACTATAACTTTTAGTAAGCAGTACACATTTGATTGGAAACAGCTTGAAGAATTGGTAAAAGCAGATCAACCTGTAAAGACTGAAGGAGCGGGAAGAGTTCATACAAAAATTAAAGAAAGAGAAGTTATAAGTATCGGGCGCAGCAGCGATAACGACCTGGTAATAAATAATATTAAAGTTTCCAGGAAGCATGCTAAACTGGAAAAAACCGGTAATGATTGGTTCATCGAAGACCTGGGCAGTTCAAACGGCACATTTTTAAATGGGGAAAAAGTTAAAAAAGCTAAAGTAACTACAAAAGATGTGCTTACGATAGGCGGAATTCCTTTAAACATCGAAAAACTATTTGCTGCAGAAAAAGAAATTAAGGGTGATATTCAAATTGCAGCAAACAATATTACTTTCAGGGTTAAAGATAAAATTATTGTTGATGATGTTGGGTTAACTATTTTACCGGGTGAGTTTGTTGGATTAATTGGTCCAAGCGGTGCTGGCAAAACTTCTTTAATGATGATGATGAACGGAGTTGTAAGACCAAGCCAGGGTGATGTGTTTATTAATTCTCAATCACTTTACTCTAATTTTGATTCGTTTAAAGGACAGATTGGGTACGGTCCCCAGGATGATATAATCCATCGCGAACTTAAAGTGCAGGAATCATTTACCTACACGGGCAGACTAAGGTTAGATAATTATTCAAATGAAGAGATTGCTACACAGGTAGATACAGTGCTCGATACGCTTGGTATCGAAGATACAAGAAACACACTTATCGGTTCTGCAGAAAAAAAAGGAATTAGCGGCGGACAAAGAAAACGAGTTAACCTTGGACAGGAGTTATTAACAGAGCCATCCGTTTTATTTTTAGATGAGCCAACCAGTGGTCTCGATCCCAAAACTGATCTTGATGTGATGCATCTTTTAAAAGGAATTGCTGCTAAAGGTAAGATTATTATTCTTACAACGCATAATATTACTAAAGAAAATTTTGAAATTCTTTCTCACCTTATCGTTCTTTCCAAAGGAGGTAAGCTGGCTTACTTTGGTGAAGCAACTAAAGCCGCTGATTATTTTCAGGTTGATAAACCTTACGAGATATTCGGAAAGCTGGAAACCGAAGAACCTGATTACTGGAAAGAAAAATTCCGCAATGCACCCGAATATAAAAAGTTTGTTGCTGCACGTGAAGAATCAATTTTAGAATCTAAACCCACACAGGTTTCTGCAGCACCCAGCCGTAAAGCAGATATGAAACAGTTTCTAACTTTAACCGAAAGATTTTTCAGGGTTAAGTTAAGGGATAGGGTAAGCACAGCAATTTTATTGCTTCAAGCGCCTATAATTGCTGTACTCATTGCGCTCGTGTTTGATGATGCAAGTGAAAAAACAGCCGCACTTTTCATTTTAGTAATAGCTGCAGTCTGGCTTGGCTGTTCAAACGCTGCAAGAGAAATTGTAAGTGAACAAGCGATTTTCAAACGGGAAAGAATGGTAAACCTGAAAATTCCATCTTATCTATTTTCAAAAGTAACCGTACTTATGCTACTTTGTTTTGTGCAGTGCGCAATACTTGCAGTCATTGTAGTTCCATCTATAAATATGGAATCATCTTTCTTCAGCATATTTTTCTTGCTGCTTCTAACTTCTCTGCCTTCACTGTTGTTAGGATTGTTTGTTTCATCGCTCGTGTCAACCTCGGAAGCAGCAATGGGTTTAATCCCGCTT
>CAZPSY010000127.1:0-5420 GCA_964589295.1 uncultured Ignavibacteriaceae bacterium | reverse complement strand
TGTAGCACCCGTAGGACCCATTATACCTGTTGTGGAAACTCCAATATCGGTTCCGCTGGTAGAGCGCACCCCTTCAGCCATCTGCATAGCTACTTCCCTGCTAACAGCACCGTGTTCAATTATAACATCTTCATCAACTTTAAGTATTTCTACCTTCGAAGCGTTACTGTAAGAGACCACCCCACGATCGAAATATTTACTGCTCCCGCTAACATTAGTTAAATGATTTGCAAGCGATCCGCCAGTGCAGGATTCGGCAACTGAGATAGTAAGATCTCTCTTTTCCAGAAGCTTGCCTACAACATTTTCCAGTGTTTCATGATTCTTCCCAAAAATAAATCTTCCGGTTTTTGCCCGAATCTTTTGCTCAACTTCGATTAAATTATTATTAACTGTTTCTTCATCTTCACCTTTAACTGTTATCCTTAACTTCACTCCATATTGGTTTGGCAGGAACGCAAGTTTAGCATCACCTAATATTTCATCTAAATCACCGAGTCTTTCAAAAAGATATGATTCCGGAATGCCTGTTGTGTTAAGTATTAATCTTCTAACAAAACCTTGCTTCTCAAGACCCATTTCCTGAATTCTCGGGATAACGAAAGAATTCATCATTTCTTCCATTTCGTAAGGAACACCGGGCATTACCACAAATATCTTATCATCCTTTTCAATCCAATAGCCTGGAGCTGTACCTTTGTTGTTTCTTATTACCTCAGCAATTTCAGGTACATTTGCCTGGTCTTTATTAATGTCAGTAATTTCCCTTCCCCATTTTGCAAATAGTTCGTTAATGTCTTTTAATACATCTTCATTTAAAGAAAGATTTGTCTTGAAAAATTTAACGACACAGTTCCTGGTAACATCATCATGAGTTGGACCCAATCCTCCTGTTACTATAACAAAATCGCTATTAATCCATGCATAATTAAATTCATCTCTAATTACGGACGCATCATCCCCGATGACGGAAATTTTGGTTACATCAATATTTAGATTAGACAATTTTTCACCAATTAACGAAGCGTTGGTATTAACTGTCTGACCTAAAAGAAGTTCATCACCTATCGAAATTATATATGCTTTCATTTCTCAAATAATATTAGGAATTAAAATTTACCAATTAAATATATAAGAAGATGCATTATTAAGAGAGCATAAATTCCGGAAACTACATCATCCATCATTATGCCCAAACCTCCTTGTATTTTCTCCATCCTGCTTGCCGGTTGAGGTTTAATTATGTCAAGAATCCGCCAGATAAAAAAAGCTGTTAACGAGATAAAAACCGTTTTTGGCAATAAAATCAACGAAATCCAGGTGCCAACCACTTCATCAATTGTGCATTGAGATGGATCTTTACCGTAAACTTTTTCAAACTTGTTACCTACGTAAACTCCGTATAAAAAGAAGATGATAGTAGTTGGAAGAATTATATAAAGATTTTCGAAACCAGGGATGTAATAAATTAGAAGCGCAGCAAAACTTCCAACCGTGCCGGAAACATAAGGTGAATAGCCGGTATAAAATCCGGATCCGAAAAATTTGTCTATAAAGTTTAATTTCATCTTAAAAAAGTTTTTTAATTATGTGCCAGTTTCTTTTAATATATAATATTCCAGAATGAAGTGTAACAAGAGTGATTAACAGTGTAACATAGTAAACAAGATTTTCATCAAGCAGATTGGAGATCACTCTACCATATTCCTGGTAAACTTGAGGTATCTTTCCTGCTACAAATAATATCAAAAGGTAGTAAAGGAAAACCATTTGGAGCAAAGTTTTCCATTTTGCATAAAAACTGGTTGAAAATTTAAATCCTTTTTTATCGGCATATACTCTTAGCAACGTAACCAGGACATCTCTTCCTACAATAATTATAACCATCCAGTAAGGGATAAGATCAACTATTGCAAAACCAATAAATGCTGCAGAGGTAAGAATTTTATCTGCAAGCGGATCCCAGAACTTTCCCCAGCTTGTTATGTAATTGAATTTTCGTGCAAGCCAGCCGTCATACCAATCTGATAGTGCAGCTATGATATAAACCGCAACCGAAATAATATTAAACAGTATATCATCCGATAAAAACAGGTAAAGAAACACCGGCGATAATATTATCCTCAATATTGTAAGCTGGTTCGGCAGAGTCATTTGTTCTCTACCTTATTTTCGTCGGTAAATTTGTAAAGATATTGGTATTCATAAATTCCTGTGTCATGTCCATCTTTCCACTTAATACCAAGAGCATAATTGCCTACAGGTTTTATACTTTCAATTGTAACCTGGTCTCTGCTGAAAATGGGTAGATAGTTTTTACCCTGCTTTTCTCTATCAGCAAGACAAGGCGCACAAGGGCAGATTCGTCTCAACATCGTTAAATTAAATGAGGAGTTGGAATTATCTTTCCATTCTATCAATAAAAACTTATCGGCTGATAATTTAACTTTAACAGGTTGTATCAAACCAGGGATTCCCCGGTAAGTTTCTCATAAATATCCAGGTACTTTTCGCTTGTCCTTTTAACTATATCATCCGGTAGTGGCGGCGGAGGTGGCTGCTTGTTAAAATTGATTGAGAGCAGATAATCCCTAACGAATTGTTTATCGTAGCTATCCTGCCCTCTCCCGGTTTCATACTTATCTAATGGCCAGAACCTCGATGAATCGGGAGTTAAAACTTCATCAACAATTATAATGTTGCCATCATAATTTCCAAATTCAAATTTTGTATCAGCAATAATAATTCCTTTTTCCAGTGCGAACTTTGCAGCTTTGTTATAAACTTTAAGTGTAGATTCTTTTAATATTTCGAAAGTCTCTTTATCCGTTATCTCCATTGCCTGCTCTGCAGAAATATTTTCATCGTGCTCACCAATTTCTGCTTTAGTAGATGGTGTGAAGATTGGCTCGCTAAATTTTTCCGATTCTTTTAAACCTTGCGGAAGTTTTATTCCGGATATCTTACCTGTACGGATATAATCTTTCCACCCGGAGCCGGAAATGTATCCTCTTACGATGCATTCAATCGGAACTACCTTTGCCTTCTTAACAAGCATCGATCTGTTGTGCAGATCTTCTGCATAATCTTTGCAGATTTCAGGATACTCATCAACATTATTAGATATTAAATGATTCGGAATAATATTTTTAGTAAGGTTAAACCAGAATTCAGATATTTTTGTAAGAACCATCCCTTTATAAGGAATTCCCTGGTCCATTATAACATCAAACGCAGAGATGCGGTCGGTAGAAACAAGTAAAAGATATTCATCCACTTCGTAAATATCTCTTACTTTACCTCTTGCAAACAGTTTTAATTTTGGAAAATCGGTTTTAAGTAATGCTTTTATTTCCATGGTATCTTTTGTTTTTGGTGAAGCGAAATATAGCCACTCAACCCAGATTATTCAACTTTATTGATGCTCAATGCTATAAAACTTTCTTCAGCTCTTAAAATAGTTTGATTTGACAATTATCAATCCGTAATTTAGCCACAATTTAATTTTATAGTTATCGTTTACACAACAATTCTTATCGAATGATCGCAAATACGCATCGCCAAATTCATCCCAGAGGAACTAATGAGTAAAGAAAAAATAAGATTAAGAGAATTTCCCGGAGCATTCTGGGTTGCAAACACATTAGAAATTTTTGAACGAATGGCATGGTACGGCTTCTTTGCTGTTTCATCACTTTATATTACGGGGGCTGTTGGCGAAGGAGGATTAGGTTTTACAGATGAAGACAGAGGAGTGCTGCAAGGTGTGGTAACATTTTTTTTATACTTATTTCCGGTTGTAACAGGTGCTCTTGCAGACAGGTATGGGTTTAAGAAGATGTTGATCGCTGCGTTTATTGTTCTTATTCCTTCATATTATTTGTTAGGTCAGCTAAAAACTTTTCCCACATTTTTTCTCGCATTTATGCTGGTAGCAATTGGTGCTGCTATGTTTAAACCGGTTATCATCGGCACGGTATCCAAAACAACCGGCGAGAAAACCTCTTCAATGGGTTTTGGTATTTTTTATATGATGGTAAACATAGGCGGATTTGTGGGACCAATAGTAGCGGGTATTGTTAGGGGATGGTCCTGGGAGTATGTTTTTATTGCTTCTTCCGGATGGATTTTCATCAATTTAATTATTGTTCTGATTTTCTTTAAGGAACCGCCAACAAAAGGAGGCGGCTCCGATGCACGCTCACTTAAACAAGTTTTGCTCGATATGGTTGAAGTCCTTGGAAACGGGCGTTTCTTCCTTTTTGTTTTTGGTTTGCTCGTAGTATTGGTATTGGGTTCTAAGTTTACTTCGGATGGTTCATTTAGCTGGATGGAAATAATTTATGTTGTGATAGGTTGGACTGCATTGAATTTCATTTATGATTTTTTCCTGAAGAAATCAGGCAGCGGAGAAAAGAAATCCTGGCTTGCCACAGCAATGAAACTCGGAGACTGGCGCTTTGGGTTATTCCTTCTTTTAATGTCTGGTTTCTGGACAAGCTTTAACCAGATCTTTTACACACTTCCACTTTACATTAGAGATTTTACTGATACAACCGGTCTTATGAATGCCTTCAGCGGAGTTATGAGTTTTGTTGGCTTAGGTGGATCAATAGAAGCTTTGAAAAACTCGATGGCAGTTGCAGGGCAGGTAAACCCGGAATATATAATAAATATTAATGCGGGAGCTATAATTTTATTCCAGGTTGCTATTTCTTATTTAGTTACCAGGTTAAAACCATTTACTACTATTTTCTGGGGAGTAATGATAACTGTTGTGAGTTTTACAATTTTAATATTCGGTACAATCGGCTGGATTGTTGTTGCAGGTATATTTGTTTTTTCTTTTGGCGAAATGATGGCAAGTCCAAAATCGAAAGAATATACTGGTAAGATTGCCCCGCCAAATAAAGTTGCGCTTTATATGGGTTACTTTTACTGGTGTGTAGCGCTTGGAAATCTTTTTGGCGGAATTTTATCAGGACAGCTTTACGCAGCATTTGCCCGCGATATGCAGCGACCAGATATTATGTGGCTCATCTTTGCAGTGTTAGCTCTTGTTTCTGCGTTATTAATTTTAGGTTATGATAGATTGGTGATAAAGAAGAAGTAATAATTAATTTAAAATGTTCCTTAAATATTTTAAGGCGTCTTATGAAGTTCTATTTGAATATTCTCATTGTTATAATACTTGGCATAGGCGTTTACGGACAAACATTTCCTGATAGCGAAACAGATGGGAAATATTATGAAGTAAATGGAGCAAAAATATGGACTGTGAGTTTCGGAAAAGGCGAACCATTGTTTCTTATTGCCGGCGGACCGGGAAATGCACATTCCTATTTAAGAAAATTTGACTCACTTTCTACAACCAATACATTGATATATTATGATGGATTCGGAAGGGGAAAATCTGAAAC
>CAZPSY010000126.1:0-5432 GCA_964589295.1 uncultured Ignavibacteriaceae bacterium | reverse complement strand
ATAGGCGCAAACTGTTACTATCTTAATATAAACGGTACAGGTATAATTCTCGATTGCGGTATGCATCCTCAAAAAAAAGGTTTGGATGCTCTTCCGGATTTTAATCTTCTAAAAGATAAACCTCTCGATCATGTTCTTATTACACATGCACACCAGGATCATTTGAACTCGCTTCCTTTTCTTATAAAAAAATTCCCGTATCTTAAGATTACTACCACACCGCAAACCCGCGCTCTATCGGAACTAACATTACATAACGCGATTTCAATTCTTAAAAAACAGGTAAGTGATGAGAGCTTTGAAATATATTCTCACGATGAGGTTGATTTATTAATAAAATCAATTGATTACAAATCATACGAAGAAGAATTTTACATTAGAGGATACAATAATCCAGATGATGAACCGGTAAAATTAAAATTTTATGACGCGGGACACATTCTCGGCTCTGCTGGAATTTATCTTAACTACAAAGGGTACAAAATATTTTATACGGGCGATATTAATATTTCATCTCAAACCTTACTGCCTGGCGCAAAACTTCCCAGTGAAAAAATTAATACATTAATTTCCGAATCAACTTACGGAGCAACCGACTCATCAAAAATAAAAATCTGGCACGATGAAACGGATTATTTTGCCCGATCACTTAACAAAGTAATTAATTCCGGCGGATCGGTTCTTATCCCGGTTTTCTCTTTAGGAAAAATGCAGGAAATCTTTGCAACTATCCTGCTGCTCATGAAAAAGAACAAAGTAACCGGCGTGGATATTTATACAAGCGGAATAGGCAAAAAAATAAACCGTGCTTATGATTACAACCGCTTTGTTGTTAACTACAACCAATGCGAATTAGTATTACATGACTCTCCTCAAAAGGATATTAGGGATGTAAACAACTTTGATGAGTTCTTTAAGTTTCCTTCAATCGTACTTGCTTCCAGCGGAATGATAATAGAATCTACAATTTCTTTTAATCTTGCAAAGAGATGGCTCAGGCAAAATGGTTCAGCAATATTTACGGTTGGTTATATGGATGAAAGCACACCGGGTTATAATATTGCCAGAGCTAAGAAGGGTAATAAGCTCCAATTGACCGAATCTGATAAAAAAAGGGAAGTAAGATGCGATATAAAGAATTTTAGCTTTTCTGCTCATTCTAAAAGAGAGGAGCTTATAAATATTATAGAAAAATTAAAACCGGAAAATCTTATTCTTGTTCATGGCGATGAAAAAGCAATTGACTGGATGGGAAGTACAATTCTGAAAAAGCATAAAGGAATAAAAGTTTACGCTGCATCCCCGGGGAAAGAAATATTATTTGATTAATACAACAAATAATTGATATGTTTAAGTAAACGATTTTAACAATTATGGGGAATAGGGGATGATGAATAGTTCGCTTTATATATTCTTATTTTTGGTTGAACCTGAACTATGCACATTCTTGTATTCCCATATCTTCATTCAAAAAAATGTACAGGAACAATAAAATCCTGTTTTGAAAACTTAAGAAACGGAGGATTAGTATGTCTCGCTTAAAAGAAAAACTTGCACAAAAAATAGACGAGTGGCGTCCGCGGACCACAAAACTATTAAAAGAGCATGGGGATAAAAAAGTTGGCGAAGTTACAATAGCCCAGGTTATTGGCGGAGCCAGAGGTGTTAAAAGCTTAACAACCGATATCTCTTATCTCGATCCTTTTGAGGGAATAAGATTTAGAGGGTTTACAATTCCCGAGGTAATGGAAAAGCTTCCGAAAGTTCCCGGTAGTGAAATGCCTTATGTGGAAGGATTTTTCTATTTGCTGTTAACGGGTGAAGTTCCTGATGAAAAAGATGCAAAAGAAGTTGCGGATGAGTTTAGTAAAAGATCTGAAGTTCCTAAATATGTATTTGAAGTGCTAAAACAAATGCCGCCGGATTCTCACCCAATGGCAATGTTTTCAACGGCTATTCTTTCTATGCAGCGCGAATCAGTATTTGTTAAAGAATACAATGCAGGTTTAGGCAAGATGGAATACTGGATGCCAACTTATGAAGATGGAATGAATCTTCTTGCAAAACTCCCAACAATAGCTGCATTTATTTACCGTTTAAAATACAAAAATGGTGATATCATCAAACCCGATCCTAATTTGGATTTAGGCGGCAACTTTGCTCATATGATGGGGATAAAGAAACCTTATGACGAGGTTTCAAGAATGTATTTCATTCTTCACAGTGACCACGAAAGTGGAAACGTTAGTGCACATGCTGGTCATCTTGTTGCCAGCGCTCTTTCGGATATTTACTATGCAATCTCGGGAATGATAAACGGATTAGCAGGACCTCTTCACGGATTGGCAAACGAGCAGGTTTTAAGATGGACACAGGGTGTTTATGAACAAATGGGCGGTAAAGTTCCTACCGAAGAAGAAATGAAAAAATTTGTTTGGGATACTTTGAGCGGTGGACAGGTAATTCCAGGATTCGGGCATGCGGTTTTAAGAAAAACAGATCCACGTTATATGGCACAGAGAGAATTCTGCTTAAAGCATTTACCTGATGATCCATTGTTTAAATATGTTGATTTGATTTTTAAGGTTACACCACCAATTTTGCTGGAACAAGGTAAAGCAAAGAATCCATGGCCAAATGTTGATGCACAATCAGGCGTTATACAATGGTACTATGGTTTAACCGAGTATGAATTTTATACTGTTTTGTTTGGAATAGGAAGAGCGCTGGGTGTTGTTTCAAACATAATCTGGGATCGTGCGCTCGGTTACCCGATAGAAAGACCAAAATCTGTTACAACTGCAATGCTCGAAGAAGTTGCAGGAATAAAAAGTTAATTAGTAATTACTTTTTTCAAAAAGAAAGGGATGTCAAACGGCATCCCTTTTTTTATAAGCAAAAACTGTCCCCACAAAATATTCTATTCTCATTAAATATTTTTAAGTTTAAGGTAGTCAACCTTTATAGCTTTTCAAGAAGGACAACAGTTAAATGAGTGAATTAAAAGATAATCCACTTTCAGCAGAAGTTTCAGAATTAAAAGAAAAATTCTTCTCCGGCAGATCTGCTCTGGAAGAAGAACAGGTTAAACTACTATACAATGAGTTGCAATCAGTAATAAAAAATATTTCGGGCAATGATCTTCTCACTTCCGATACTGGTCTAGTTGTGGAACTCAATGAAATTTTTCAAACCATTGTGCCGGGTAAATTTGCAAACTCGCTGATGGAAAATTTTGATAAAGAAATTTTTTTCGGGTTTGGTAATTATCTTTTATCAATTGCTGATAAGGAAAAGATACATTCACTAATCCACGAATATCTTAATCTCTTCCGCTTCTCTTCCTTCCTTAAAAGAATTCACGAGCAAGAAAGATGGGAAAAGTTTACCGAAGATCTAATCTTACAAAGCAATTATACTATCCACACTTTATTTCATCAAAGAGTAAGAGATTACAGGAACAAACCGTTATTCAAGCTTATTAAAGGTAATACTGTTTCAGATATAAGCTGGAACAATACAGCAGAATTCGTTAGCAACTATGCTCGTTCATTTAATGCTTTGTTGAAAAACGAAAATGAAGAGAACGGCAAAGTTGCATTCTTACTTGAGAACTGCCCTGAAATGGCAATGCTGGATATTGCTTGTCTTACAAGTGGGGTAGTAAACTTAATGATTCCAGCCAACTCGGTGCCGGAACATATAATATTTATTCTTAATCAGGCTAAAGCTGCCATTGTAATTGCACATAACGAAAAACAACTTGCCAAAATAAAATCTGTTAGGAATGAGCTTCATCATTTAAAGAAAGTTGTTCTGCTTGTTGGAAGTAGCGCTGATGATTATGTAATATCGTTTGAAGAATTTTTAAGCGGGGGTAAAGATGCAGATGAATCCCTTGGAGAAAAGCTGCGTGAACAAGTGAAGCCCGGCTCGCTTGCAACAATTATGTACACATCCGGCACAACCGGCGAACCAAAGGGAATAATGTTTTCGCACATGAACATTATTTACAAACGTTTTTGTCGTGCAATGGCTCTACCTGAGATTGGTGATACAGACAGGTTCCTCTCCTTCCTTCCGCTTTTTCATACTTTCGGAAGATGGCTGGAAATGATCGGCTCTGTTTTCTGGGGTGCAGAATATGCTTTCATGGAAAATCCTTCCGTGGACACAATGATCCTAAATATGAAGTTGGTTAAACCTTCAATTTTTATAAGCATTCCTAAAAAGTGGCTTCAGCTTTATGAATACGTATCGAGCCGCGTTGATATTGAAGTTGATGATCATCAAATAATTAAGGAAGTGATTGCAGAATTAACCGGCGGAAATTTGAAATTTGGATTATCTGCTGCGGGTTACCTTCCGCCTGATATTTTCCAGTTTTTCCAAAATTATGGAATTGAGTTAATGAGCGGCTTTGGGATGACAGAAGCCACAGGCGGAATTACAATGACCCCGCCGGGAAAATATAAACCAAACTCACTCGGTAAAGCTCTACCCGGCATACAGATAAAGTTAGGTAAGGATGCGGAAATATTAATCAAAGGTGCTTATGTAATGATGGGTTACTTTGGAAGCAGCGCGGAAGAAATATTTCTTAAAGATGGCTGGTTTCCCTCGGGTGATATTATGAAAATAGATGAAGACGGTTTTATAGAGATTGTTGACCGGAAAAAAGAAATCTACAAAAATATTAAAGGGGAAACTATAGCGCCACAAAAAATTGAAAACTTCTTTAGAGATTTTGAAAGTTTAAAACAGGTTTTTCTTGTTGGCGATCATAAACCGTTTAACACGGTGCTTCTGTATCCAAACTACCAGGAAGATGAATCACCTGTTCCGGGAATGGATGAACAGCAGAAGCAGGAATATTTTTCTTCCGTTATAGTTACCATAAATAAATTTTTAGCCCCTTATGAAAGGATTCTCGATTTCAGAATTATTGATAGACCATTTTCAGATGAGCAGGGTGAGCTTACAGCAAAAGGAACTTACAAGAGAAGAGTGATCGAGAAAAACTTTGATGATATTATTGAATCGATGTACACGAAATATCACACAAGTATCTTTGTTAACAAGAACGAAGTACGCATTCCAAATTGGTTCCTTAGAGAAAAGGGATGCCTTAGCAGGGACATAGTTGCTGATGTCGGGGGGATCTCAATTCCCAAACTTAATTTATCTTTAAAATTACTATAAAGAATAATAAGGTATTCACTAATTATTGAATTACTAAAAACGTTTATTAAGAGATGCATAAGATTGGTTGATGTCATTTTATCCATATGGGATCTTGGCGGTCAAGAAAGATTCGATTTCATGAAAGAGCATTATTTTAAGGGTACAGCAGCAACGGCGCTATGTTTTGATCTTACAAGACCTGATACATTCGAGAAATTAAATTACTATCTTGAAGAAACCAGAAAGAG
>CAZPSY010000125.1:0-5438 GCA_964589295.1 uncultured Ignavibacteriaceae bacterium | reverse complement strand
CCATAAATCCTCGTGTGTTTTTGCACCCTCAAATTTTTTTAATGAATAAACAAAATCCCTTTCATCTTTTTTATGATCATTCAAAGTTTTCTTTGCCCAATCAGGGAATCCTTTAAATGAAGTATAGTTTGAATTATAATAGCAGTAATTATCAGATAATTCCCTTCTTATAATTAATTCTTCTAAAAATGATTCTGCAGAAGGATGATCGCCCATACTATTTACAATTAAGGCAACACGCTGTGCTGAGATCTGCCCAAAATGTAAATAAGGCGAAAGATTTGAAAGCACGTCTGCATTAGGATCGTTTCTCAACTCAGCATATTTATCAAATTTATTTTCAATGAATTCTTTTAAAGTTTTATGTGCGGCTTTCTCACCCGGCTTAAGCCAACTTACAGGCTTAACATTTTCATCTACATTTAATGAAGCGTAAACTTTTTCCCATTCTATTTTTTTTGATGAAAGTGCTGTGCTGCTTTTCATCTTTTTAAGTTTTGAGAATTCCGCTAAAAATTCAGGAAGATTTTTGTGAATCTTTGGACGAATTGTGTATGCGCCAAACTCCTGTTTCCGTGATACATAAAAACATGGTACAATATTATGTGCATCAACTTCGTAAAACGGAATGTTTGTTTTTTTTGAAATTTCAACTTTCCATTTTCTTTTAATTTTCAAAGGGTCAAAATCGGAGACCAGATTACTAATATTATGTTCCTTAATAAACTTTGATATTTCATCAGCAGGATTACCTATCAGAAGAAAAAGCGGGATGTTGAGTTTCTTCAATTCTTTTTCAACCTCCATCAACCCGTTTAACATAAAATCATATTGGCGTAAGGTTGCGACTAAAAATTCAGGAGAAAGAGTAAAAGCAACAACCAGATTTTTATTCTTTTCGAAAGCCAATTGCTGGGCAAACAACATAGCCCAGTTATCGTGCACTCTTTGATCCCTGCTCATCCAGTATATTACCGGACCATTGGATTCAGTTCCTTTTTTAAGAAGTCTTACTCTGTTATTATTTATCATAAAATATTTGATGAACTATTTACTAATTTTGAGTGTTAAGTATAGATAATTTAAACGGATAAAAGTGATGAAGAGTTCAATTTCAATATTATTAGTAATTGTTTACAGCTTGGTTTCCTTCGCACAGGTAAGCAATATAACAATTTACGGTAAAGTGGTTGATAATTTTACACAGCAGCCGTTGCCCGGGGCAAATGTGCTTGTGGTAAATACAAATTTTGGTGCTTCAACAGATTTGAACGGCAAGTTTGAAATTAATAATATCCCTGCGGGTGAATATCAACTGAGAGCTTCAATTTTAGGTTACAGAAGTGTAACAAAAACCAATGTGATGGCAATGAGCGGCTTTGCTTCAGAAGTTATTTTTGAATTGGAGGAAGAAGCAATCGAACTGGAAGATGTTGTTGTAAAAAGCGATTTCTTTGAAAGCAGCAGGCTCGATTTAATTAGCACAAGGGGTTTCAGCAATGAAGAAATACGAAGAAGCCCCGGTGCCTTTGAAGATGTGATAAGAGCGCTTTCAATTTTACCCGGAGTAGCACAAGCTGATGCCGGAAGAAATGATTTAGTTGTTCGCGGCGGTGCACCATCGGAAAATCTTTATTTAATTGATGGATACAAAGTCCAAAATATAAATCACTTTGGAACGCAAGGCGCCACAGGAGGACCTTTAAGTTATATCAATCTCGATTTTGTCAGCGGCACATCTTTTTCCACCGGCGGGTTTTCTGTAAACAACGGTGATAAGCTTTCATCATCCCTTTCAATTGATTTACGAAATGGCAGGCAGGATCGCATAGGTGGTAAGGCAACTATTTCTGCTTCACAATTTGGTTTGAATGTAGAAGGTCCTATTTCAAACAGCTCTCAATTTATTTTTTCTGCAAGAAGAAGCTATCTTGATTTTATTTTTAAAGCTGCTGATTTCTCATTCGTTCCCGAATACTGGGACATTTTAGGTAAAGCGGATTTTGAAATTGATAACAGCAACTCGCTTTCAGTTCTTTTAATCTCTGCAATTGATAACATTAGTTATTTTAATGATACAGAGGATCAACGGTATGATAATGCAAGAATTATAGGCAGCGAGCAATTGCAGTATCTTACAGGAATAAAATACAGGCATTTGATTGATAACGGCTTTATTAGTTTATCACTCAGCAGAAATTTTGTTGATTATGATACACAGCAACGCGATTCGCTTTTAGTTCCGGTTTATTTGAATAAATCAAAAGAGAAGGAAAATACATTTAATGCAGAATTAACTTACAAGCTTTCAAATAAATCGGATATTACTTTCGGTGGAGATGTTAAACTGATTGATTTTAGTGCAAACATTCTTTTGCCCACATATACTACAACGTTTGGTGATTCACTGCAAAATACGGCTTTGGATACGAGTACCACTTATTACAAAAGCGCAGTGTATTTAAATTACAACACAGTAATCTTCGATAAATTTATTACAAACCTTGGCGTTAGGGGAGATTACTTTAGTGTTCTGGAAAAGAAAATTTATTTCAGCCCGCGCATTTCTTTATCATATTTACTAAGCGATATAACCCGAATAAATTTCAGCGCGGGAATTTATTATCAATCACCTTCGTATCTCTGGCTTGTGGGCTATGTCAACAACACTAATTTAAAAAACATGCGTGTTAATCAATTTATTCTTGGTTTCGATCATTACGTTAGTGCAGATGCTTTAATTAAAGTTGAAGGATTTTATAAAGATTATTCTGATTATCCTGTCAGCTTAATTAGAACATATCTCACTCTTGCAAATACAGGTGCAGGTTTTGGCGATGAAAATTATGAATCTTTCGGCTTAGAACCATTAATTTCTGCAGGAAATGGAAAAGCAAGAGGTGTTGAGTTTTCACTTCAGAAAAAATTATCTGATACTCCTTACTTTGGAATTGCAAGTTTAACATACAGCATTGCAGATTACGCTGCGCTTGATAAAATTGAAAGAACCGGCTCTTATGATCAAACATGGATTGTAAGTTTAACCGGTGGTTATAAAATTAGCAAAGAATGGGAAAGCAGTTTCAAATTCCGGTATTCAACAGGAAGACCTTACACTCCTTACACTTCTAATGGGTCGCAAAATATAAGTGATTACAATACTTTACGTTTTTCTTCAAATCATAGTTTGGATATTAGGGTTGATAAATTATGGTTTTTTAGTGGATGGAGCTTAATAACTTATATTGACATACAGAACATTTATAACCGTAAAAATATTTCCAGCGTTCGGTGGGATGTAAGAACCCAAACTCCAGAGTTTAATGAAGCAATTGGGATTCTTCCTTCAATTGGTATAAGTGCGGTTTTTTAGTCGAGTTTTTAAAGCCCGCTGATTTCTTTTCCCCGCTTGGTCTAAATGGCACTTGTAATTAAAATTCATCTAATGAACCAAATAAACAAATAATTTGTTTTGTTAATAAAGCAATAAAAAATTGAAAAAATATGTCATTAAAAGAAAAAAATTTTAAAGCATTAATAAAGTCCACTCGGGCAAATGGAGTAATCAATATGAAAAAAGTATATGCAGTAGTAATAGTTCTTTTTTTATCCACACAATTTTCAATTGCTCAAGAGCAGACTTTTGATGATCTTAAACCACTTGATCTGCTAATCGGCGAATGGAAGGGACAACTTGAATATCTGGATTACAGCGACAATAAGACACGAGTTCAATTGCCAACAAATCTTTATTGTAAAAAAACAACTCTTGGTGAAACCATAACATTAAATTATGTTTTTCAAGATCCGGGATATAAAGTTGAAAATATTCAGTTGCTCACTCTAAATAAAATGGGCCAGCTTGTTTTAACAATCATTGATGGTGGTATAGCAAAAAGTAATGTTTTATATGTAAAATCGAATGAAACGTATAATGGTTTAACATCGAGCATGGTCTTTTTTGAATCAGACTATGATAATAACCAGCCGGCTCTTATTCGCTATACAATAAATTTATCAGCCTCAACTTTAATATTTTTAAAGGAAGTAAAATATGATGAAGGAGAGTTTACATTTCGAAATCAAATTAAATTAAATAGAGTTAATGATTGAAAAATTAGAAAACGTAATAAAAATTAAGGGACAAAATTATGAGCATATTAATGGTTGCCTTTGCTGCCGCTTCACTTTTTAATTCATCTTCCTCAAGTGATTCGGCAAACATAAGTGAAATCACAGTAAGAGACATAAACCTAAACGAAGTTAAATTATCTGAATATAAGGGAAAAGTGTTACTTATTGTAAACGTAGCCAGCAAATGCGGTTTTACCTCACAATACGAAAGGCTCCAGAAAATTTATGAAATGTACAAGGACCAAGGATTTGAAATACTTGGCTTTCCTTGTAATGATTTTGGCGGACAGGAGCCAGGCACAAATGAAGAGATCAAAAGCTTTTGCTCACTAAATTATAATGTAACCTTTCCTATGTTTGATAAAGTTCACGTAAAGGGAGAAGAAAAAGCACCACTCTTTGATTTATTAAAAAATAATTCTGTTACGGGTGATTCCACTATTAAGTGGAACTTTGAAAAATTTATAATTGATAAGCAAGGAAACATAGTTGATCGTTTTAGAAGTATAACAAAACCAGATAGTAAGAAAATTACTTCATTAATAGAACAAGAGTTGAGTAAATAATATGATTTCAATAATATTTTTAACAGTTATGAGTTTAATAATGAACGAACAAACAGTAATCTTTAATTTCATTTCGCCCGTAGATTCTGACAAATGGACAACAGTAAATGATGTTGTGATGGGAGGAGTTTCTAGCAGCAAATTTGTGATAAACGAAGATAGTACTGCTACATTTTCTGGAATGGTCTCACCGGATAACAATGGTGGTTTTGCTTCTGCAAGGACATCATTAAAAAATGTATTCAAAGATTATGAAGGTGCTGTAATTCGCGCTAGGGGTGATGGCAGTATTTATAGTTTAAGATTTAGAACTGATATAAATTTTGACGGAATTTCTTATCAGGCAAAGTTCGAAACGATTTCTGGTGAATGGGAAGAGCACAAAATCTCTTTTAGTGAATTTAATCCAACTTATAGAGGGAAGACTCTTTCCGATAAACCGAAACTTGAATCAAAAGATATCAAACAAATAGGGATACTTATTGCAGATAAACAGTTTGGAAAGTTTGAGTTAGTTATCGATTGGATAAAGTTCTATTAAATTATTGATTTTACGGAAGAGCATTGAAAAAAATTATAACAATTATCTTTATAGCATTTAGCATGTTTGGCTGTTCGACAACATATGTTAATCGTAATCCTGTTGGAGAATTTTTCCCTACAGTCAGAGGTCAATCCTTAACAGAAGAAGAAAGAGAGTTACCAACGTATTTTAGAAATGAAGAGGTAGTTTTACTT
>CAZPSY010000124.1:4281-5532 GCA_964589295.1 uncultured Ignavibacteriaceae bacterium | reverse complement strand
ATAATCAGCAAATCATCATTTTGATTTAATGAACCGGATTCGATTAATATGTGAACTACTTTTGGTTTCTGGAAATAGTTAAGAACTTTGCCTAAATATTCTTTTTTCTTAGTAGCTTTTGAACCGTGAATATTTGCATAATCCTCGGATGAAGGAACATCAAAATAAAATCCGGATGAAAATCCTCTGTTGTAAACTTGTTTTAATTCCTCCAGCATTTCTTTTTTAATATCATCAGTAAGCTTACCTTCAAAATAAAGATCGATTGCGCGACGGTAAACGGAAACAGTTTTTGCAACATACTCGGGGCTGCGCTTTCTCCCCTCTATTTTAAATGAATCTATCCCAGCTTCTATTAATTGATCGATAAATTCAATTGTGCAAAGATCGTTGGGAGACATCACATAATCTTCACCCATTATTAATGATTTATCAGAAGCGCTGTCATATACTTCAAATTCTCTTCTGCAGGATTGAACACACTCGCCGCGGTTTGCACTATGCCCAAACATATGATGACTCATAAAACATCTTCCGCTAACAGCAATGCACATCGCCCCGTGAACAAATGCTTCAATTTCCAGATCGGTGTTTGCTCTTATTTTTTTTATCTCTTCAAGTGAACATTCGCGGGCGAGGACAATACGTACGGCGCCAAGTTTTTTGTAAATTGAAGCCGCAAGTGAATTTGAAACAGAACCCTGAGTTGAAATACAAAATGGTAAATCGTGTCTGCTGCACAATTCAGCTACAGATAAATCCCAACAGATAATACTATCAATTCCACTTTTTTTTGCGGAGATGATAATCTCCTCCAGTTCGTTTATCTCTTCTTCAAAAACAATTGAATTAATTGTAAGGTAAGTTTTTACTTCATTCTCTCTGCAGTACTTTACTATCTCCGGAAGTTCATCGATAGTAAAGTTTGCAGCTTTGGCGCGCATGTTGAGTTTATCAACGCCAAAATAAACTGCATTTGCCCCAGCTTGCACAGCGGTTCTCAGCATTGTCCAGTCGCCAGCAGGAGCCATGAGTTCTAGGGGATTGGGAGTTGGAGGTCGGAGGTTGGTATTATTTTGACTTTCGTTTCTTTGAGTCTTCATTTAGATAATTTATATAAGAACTAACTTTGGGAAGTAAAACTTCAATAATGTTATTTAATTCCTCGAATTCTTGACTAGATATTAATTTCCTTCTATAAGATTTATTCGTCCAATGTTTTGTTTCAAACAAAGAACCTCTGGATATTTT
>CAZPSY010000124.1:0-4181 GCA_964589295.1 uncultured Ignavibacteriaceae bacterium | reverse complement strand
ATAATATCACTCAACTTCTCAGCTAGCTGATATATTTCTAATTCCTCAAATTTCGAAGTCGTCATTTATATTTTTTATTACTAAAACATTCTCCCACAATTCACCATAAAAAGAACCAACTACCGACCACCAACCTCCTACTTCCTACCACCTAAGATTTTCGCTCCCAGACTTGGGCAATCTCAACAATAACTTTTACAGCCATTTCCATATCCTGAATTGCAACCCACTCAAGCTGTGAATGAAAGCTATGTTCACCTGCAAATATATTCGGAGTTGGCAGACCCATAAAGGATAACCTGCTTCCATCTGTTCCGCCACGGATTGGGTGGGTTAGAGGTTTAATATCAAGATTCTTCATCGCTTCAAATGCATATTCATAAACCCGTGGATGATCATCAAGAATTTCCTTCATATTGCGGTATTGTTCAATAACCTCAAACTCTAATTTGGAGCCGGGAAACTTAGCAATAGTATCTTCAACAAATTTCTTAAGAAGATCCTCAAGTTTTTTCAGGTTGGAAGTTTCAAAATCGCGGATGATAAATTTTAAAGTTGTTTTTTCTTCGTTGCCATTCATCGATACTGGGTGAAAATACCCTTCTCTCTTATCTGTGGTTTCCGGAGAAAGTTTATCCTTGGGTAAACTATCTATAAAAGCAGAAGCCACTTTCATCGAGTTGATCATTATACCTTTAGCATAACCGGGATGAATGTTTTTCCCAATAAAATTAATGTTAACTGCATCGGCGCTAAAAGTTTCAATTTCAACTTCCCCCCTGCTTGAACCATCAACAGTGTAAGCATACTTAGCACCAAGTTTTTTAAGATCAATCTTTTCAGTTCCTCTACCGGTTTCTTCATCAGGAGTAAAACAAATTTTAACCGGTCCGTGTATTACCTCCGGGTGAGCAAGGAGATAAGCAACAGCATCCATAATTTCGGCAACACCTGCTTTATTATCTGCACCAAGCAAAGTTGTTCCATCAGTAGTGATGATATCAAAACCAATCATATTTTTGAGATCAGGATTTTCACTCTCCTTAATAACCCAGCCACCGTTTTCTAAAGCTATGTCGCCACCCCGGTAATTTTTTTTGATGATAGGATTTACATCTTTTCCTGTAACTGCAGGAGATGTATCAACGTGAGCAATAAAAGCAATCGGGTCAACTTTTTTATCAGTATTTGAAGGAAGGGTTGCCATAACATAACCCCACTCATCCATATGTGCATCTTCAATCCCCATTGCCTTCAGATCATTTGCGAGATCCTTAGAAAGTATTTTTTGTTTTTCTGTGCTGGGAAAGGATGTTGATTCTTCATCCGATTGAGTATCGTATTTAACATATTTTAGAAATCTATCTACACAAGTAAATTGATAATTATCATCAAACATTTATTCCTCCTGAAATTCGTATTAATAAAATTTTTATTTATCTACTCTAATAATTTCCACTCTCCTGTTCTTTGCTCTTCCTTCAGGAGTTTTATTATCGGCAATTGGTTCTATGCTGCCTAGCCCAACAACAGTAAGCCTGCCTTTGGGTATTCCTCTCGATACAAAATAGTTTAAAACAGAATTGGCTCTCATTTGAGACATTTGAATATTTCCTTCCTTCGAGCCAACGTTATCGGTATGTCCTTCAATTCTCCATCTTGAGATAGGATACTTTTTCATCTCTTCAAGAACTTTATCAAGTTGGGGGAAAGCAGCCGGTTTCAGTTCAGCGCTGTTAAATTCAAATGAAGTTTCAGAGCTAAGTGTTACTTCTTCAATAGGTCCTTTTTCTTCGATTATCGGTTCCGGGGTTATTTCCAGTTCTGGAATTATTATAGGTGTAATTTCACACCCATGATTATCCACCTGCATTCCCGGAGGAGTTCCCGGGCATTGATCAATATGATCAGGAACTCCATCAAGATCTGAATCAACCGGGCAGCCGTTTTTATCAACATCAACATCATAAGGAGTATTAGGGCATTTATCAAGGTGATCAGGTACACCGTCTGAATCCATATCAAACGGACAGCCGTAATCATCAACTAAAATACCTCTCTGAGTTCCAGGGCAAAGATCCATATAATCAGGCACGCCATCTTTATCAGAATCTAGTGCACATCCTTTTGAATCTACCTTTGCTCCTTTTGGAGTTTCTGGGCAGTCATCCATAAAATTGGCAACACCATCTTTATCAGAATCCAACGGGCAGCCAAATTCATCCACTTTAATTCCAGCGGGAGTGTTTGGGCAGCTATCATCCGAATCGATTACGCCATCACCGTCTGTATCATATTCAGTTAAGAAGGAATAAGAAATGCCTCCCATAATTGTAAAAAACATATCATTGCTTGTACTTTTTGCCTGATCATCGAGCCAATCGTTTGGCGACATCTGTACACCGGTATTTAGATTAAGAGAAAGATTTTCTGTAACGGGATATTTTATTCCAAGCTCTGCATTGTAGTTAATTTCACTCCTGCTGTAAACACCTGCTTTGTTATTCGGGAGTTGCACACCTGCTTCACCTTTCGGATCAAAATTAAGACTTGAAATACCGGCAAAGAAATAAGGGAAAAGTTCATCATTAACACTTAACATAAAAATTACACCAACACCTATCGTAGAAATATTTGTTCTGAATTCTGGCAGATCGGGATTTGGATCATTCCCGCTTAGGAATCCTGCGCCTCCAAACGCTCTTAAACCGAAAGAGCTTTTAACCCACGCAGGGAAGAAATATTCGATTGATAGTCTGCCCAGGTAATCAGTTCCAAGACCTTCGTAATCCGTACTCGCAAGTGTGGCGCCAGCTTCTACAGAAAGTACAACTGTTCCGGAAAACGGATTATACTTTTGTGTTTTGGAACCTTGCGAAAAAGTTGAAGAATTTAGTAATAAACTTATAATAAATAATGAAGCAATAATTCTCATTCAAACTTCCGTTAATTTTGATTAGGTGAACACAAATTTAAGTGTAATTAGGGTTTTCACAAAGTGCTAGGATGCCTGGGTCAATAATGCCCGTATTCTAAAACAGTTCTTAAAATCCCCTCTTCAAAACCTTTTCCATATCCGATTCTATCATCAACCTAACAAGATCCTCGAATTTTGTTTTGGCTATCCAGCCAATTTCCTTTTCTGCTTTTGCAGCATCGCCAATCAGCAGATCAACTTCGGTAGGACGGTAGTAGTTGGGATCTACGGCAACAACAACATTCCCGGTTTTAAGTTCGCTGGTAAATTTAAAACTGAATAAATCTTTTTTTGATGAATAATCGATCAGGGATTTTGCTTTATCTAAGTCAATTGATTTTAATTTACCTTGTTCATTCTCTCCTTTTCCAGACCAACTAAGTTCAATCCCTAAATAACTAAAAGTGAGATTAGTAAATTCTCGGACTGTGTGAGTTTCACCTGTAGCAAGTACGTAATCACCAGGAATATTATGCTGAAGTATTTTCCACATCCCTTCGCAGTATTCTGGCGCATAACCCCAGTCCCTTTTTGCATCAAGATTACCAAGTGTAACAACCTGTTGTAAACCTGCAGCAATTCGTGAAGCAGCGCGGGTAATTTTTCGCGTTACAAAAGTTTCACCCCTGCGCGGCGATTCGTGATTAAACAATATTCCGTTTGAAGCAAAAATATTATATGCTTCACGGTAGTTGACTATTATCCAGTAACCGTAAAGCTTTGCAACACCATAAGGTGAGCGTGGATAAAAAGGTGTGTTTTCATTTTGTGGTATTTCCCTGGCTTTACCATAAAGTTCACTGGTTGATGCCTGGTAAAATTTAACTTTTCTTAACCCAACTTCTCTAATAGCATCAAGAAATCTTAATGTTCCAAGCGCATCAACCTGCGCAGTATAATCAGGGACCTCAAATGAAACTTTAACATGACTTTGTGCTGCAAGGTTATAGATTTCATCGGGTTCAATTTTTTCAAGCAAACGGTTCATGTTACTTGTGTCAACAAGGTCTCCGTAATGTAAAAACAATTTTTTATTAAGGATTTCTTGATTATTGTAAAGATGATCTATCCTGCCAGTGTTAAAGGAACTGCTTCTTCTAATAATTCCGTGAACTTCATATCCTTTATCAAGAAGAAGTTCGGTTAAATAACTTCCATCCTGCCCGGTTATTCCGGTTATTAAAGCTTTTTTCAATTCTTTCTC
>CAZPSY010000123.1:0-5580 GCA_964589295.1 uncultured Ignavibacteriaceae bacterium | reverse complement strand
GCATTAGCAGTTATTGCTGTGCCATCACCATCGTCCAATATTTTGATAAATTGTGCTTGAGTTAATCCTGATGAAGAAAGATCAAATTGGGTTGTTCCGTTTCCGAGCCCTAATAATATCCATGGACCATCAATGGCCTGTCCAACATAACAGTAATATCCTTCAGGAGAAGTATCACCCTCATATACAGTAAAATCCGAACCTGTACCATCGGGAATAGGATATTGCATATCCAACACACACCAACCATTTTTTCCAATTGAGTAGTTAATATCATCCGGTGGACCTAATACAGCAGGAGTTAGCCCTTCATCGGAAGCATTATTATTTGGAATTTGTGATGCGGAAAATCTATAAACGTATTGTCCTCCGCCGGGTTGCAGCTGGAAATTTGTAACTGTGGAATTATTAGCAGTAACAACCACGTTATTAATTGTCTGGCTTTGATATCCGTTTGCTACTACAGTAATTGAGTAAGTGCCAGGAAGAACATATTTATGGTAATCGCCTGCAGTTGGATCGGTGTATGTTGGATAATAATTGTTCACAAAAACTGTAGCTGTAATTGGTGCATTAGTTGTAGCATCAGTTACAATTCCTTCAAGACCATAACCTGCATATTCAATCATTGCAAGCATCGATGGATAATTCCAGTTGTAATACTGAATAATTTGAGAAGTTGGAGGATGCTTGCTATTAGAAATTTCCATCGACCAGCTTATTGAACTCATCATTCCGTAGTTTGCATCCTTGGTACTACCATTAATGGGATACATACCGCTATTACCTTGTCCGTATTCTAAATTCGAATAGCCGGAAAGAGAGGAATAAGTTCCAGCCAGCTGAAAAATTTGATTCCAATCGAGTGGTTGACTGGAACGGTAACTCCATGGGCAAGAAATATATTCAGTTCCGCTGTGATACGTTGTATGTACAACAAACTGATTTGAATACATACAGTTTCTTAAATTTTTTGATTCAATCTGGGAACAAGGGCCTGTGCTGCCTCCCCAGGCATCCCACATATAAGCCCAGTCGCGGTTTAGATCTACACCATTATTATTATAGCGGGTATCGTAATATCTTCCATCTGGATTAACCATTAAGTACAACCATATTTCACGGTTATTAATCAAATTGGTTATTACAGGATCAGATCCATATTGCAAACATAGATCGCGTGCAAAACGGATAATATTTTCCGGGCCGCCAACTTCATCACCGTGAATACCGCCATCAAACATTACTTCGGCTTCGGGTTCATCAATTGTAACATTATCGCTTATCTTTAATGCAGCACATTGGCGATTGCCAAGTGAATATCCAAAGATTATTTTTTTACAAATATTTGGGAAAGCAGTTGCAAGGCTATCGGCGAGATCTATTATTTCCTGGTAACTATGATATGCTTCTTCTATTCCCCAAAAGTTTTCATTAAATGTATTTAAATCTTCTATTTCTACCTCATAAGGTATTCCCAATGCTTCAATCTTAGCGAGTTCCCCCGGAGTTACATAAGCAATTATATGATCAAATGCTGGACCGGGAAAATCGGAATTGAGTTTCAATTCATTTAAAAGTTTTATGTGCTCAGGATTTTCTGTAGAAATTCTTATCTGCTTTTCGCCGGCTCTCCATCCAGCATCTCCAACCACCTGTGCATTTATCTGAGAGCCAATCAATAAAAAACTAATAACAATTAGTATTAGAGTATACGTTTTTTTCATTTTTTTCTCTCTAATTAAAAATAGTATGTTCCTTATCTTCAAATATAAAAAAGCCCCGATAAAATCGGGGCAAATTTCTAACAAATAATTTTAAACTATAAAAGTAACTAGCATTTAAATTATTTCAGGATTATCATTTTCTTCACGCTTACAAACTTCTGACTTTCAAACCTGTAAAAATAAATTCCGGATGAGTGGGTTTCGGCAGAAAATTCAACTTCGTGGTAACCTTCATCTAGTTCACCACTAAAAACTTCGGCTACTTTTTCTCCAAGTGAATTGTAAACTGCAATCATCAACTCAGTTTTCTCAGCCAATGCGAATTTGATTGTTGTAGTTGGGTTGAAAGGGTTTGGATAATTCTGGAATAAGGCAAACTCTTTTGCACCTGCAACATCAATTTCTACTTCGGGACTGTAAGCAGCTCTACCGTCAAAATCAATTTGTTTTAGCCTGTAAAGATATGTTCCGGGTTTGGAAATTTTTTCTTTAAAGATATAATTCATTTTTTCTGTTGTTGTACCACTTCCATTTACAAATCCAACCTTATTCCAATCTGTTTTACCACCATTTAAGATTTCATTTCTTTCCACTTCAAAGCCCATATTGTTTGTCTCACTTGCAGTTTGCCACCTAAGAATTACTTCATCAAGTACATTTTCTGCAAGTAGAGAAGCAAGCTCAACTGGTATTTCATTTGTAACAGTCATTGTAATAGGAATGGTAACTTCGGGATTATTCGGATCATTACTTGTAACTACCAGGTCTATGGAATAATCACCAAGCTCAAGTTCGCCAGTATCAATATTCAAAATGATTGATGCTGTGGTACCGCTATATAAAGTGCCTTCTAAGTGATTTAAAGTTAACCATTCCGGATCAGCAGCAATTTGAACTGCCAACTCATTTTCGAGATATGCAGCATTATAAGCTACTTGAAGTCCTATCGATCCGTTATTGTTCTCAATCCCTATAGTGGATGAAGTAAGATCACCAACAAGATTATTATAATAGAAGTTAATTCTATCGTTAGAATTTAAAACCAACTGGAATGTAAGTGAACCGGTGGTGGAATATCTTTGCCAGTTTGTATATTGAAGAATAAATTGATCTCCATCCTGTAAGTAATGAACTGTGCCTTGTGCACTTCCATCTAAATCATCCCACATTGGACAGATAATATTATTGGGGTCACCGCTATCCGGGATAGGATCGTTAGTATAATAGGAGGAAGTTAACGATGAAAAACTAATGAATCCGTTTGTACTCACATAAACATTTGTGTAAGGTATTCCATAGAACTCAAATTCAAAACCAATTGGTATTGCACCTGTATATCCATCATCAAGAGAGCCCTGCCAATTAGTTATCTGCACAACATTCGGATCAGAGGTTATATCATTCCATACATACGCCGGTCCATTCGGTTCATTGCTGTCCTTCCATTTATATCCGAACAGATCTGGACCACCACTGCCTTTAAAACTAAACCCATTTACTTCGATTGGAAACTCCTTAGTTCCGCCAACTGATGAGTTTACAGTTTCATTCATTCCAACCAATTGTATTTGAACATTATCGGGAAATGTGCTGTTAGTTAATTCTAATAAATAATCAAGTGTTGAGTTTTGCGCTGCCACGTTGGAAATTATTATACTATCTGTATGCACGGAGTTTGGCAGCACAACACAATGCAGTGAATCACAGCTTAAAGAAAGTTCAGGTGCATAGTATGTTACGTTGGAAGGAACATTGGACATTTCAGAAGTGTTATCCCAAATATCCTTTGCTTTGATGGCAAAGTAATAAGTTGTATTAAAATCCAGTTCATCAATTGTATATACTTTAGCCGTTCCGGCAGTATCTGATTGCCCGGTTAATAACTTTTGAGGAGCATTATTAAATTCATTTTCATTAGTAATGTTCGATGTTGAATAACGAATATCGTAAGTTGCAATTCCTCCAAATGTTGAATCAAAAGGTGCGGTCCAGTTAAGTGTAATTGAATTTGAAGTTGGGTTTACAGTAATTAAGTCTGTAATCGGATCGGGCGGAGTAGTATCCGGAGGTATTTGCATAGTTACAGCCATTGATGGGTCACCCATTAAATTATACATTTCCAGGTATCTTAACGTTGTGCCGGTTATACCACCATAGTGATTTACCAAGTAAATCTTTCCCTGGTCAAACATAGGAGTAACCCTTGTAAGATCATCTTCAAACATTGAATAAAATATTTTCCTTTCAAGGATATCATCTTCATCCCAATAAGAGTTAACAGACGAACCATAAAAAGTAGATGCACCATTCTCTGTTCTCAGCCATGTTTCTCCAAAACATTCGCCAACATGATAGGAGCCCGTTACACAGGCAAACGAATAAACATATGGATACCAGGTATTAGTAAGTGCTCCTACCTGAGCCTGGCTCAATGGTGGACCATCAGCCCATGAGTATTCTCCACCATGACCTGAATAAATGGCAAAAATCTGGTTATCATTTAATGCATCAATTAACTGCTGTGTTGTTGCATTATATGTGTAGGTGTATAATTTAAGATTATTATAACCTGCAGGACCGAAGTAATTATCAATCACATAATTATGTGTTCCTTCGGAGGTTTGATAATTATCTGTAGACGCCATAAAAATGTTTTTCTTGGTAAGCGTACCAACATAAGTATCCATAAATATGGTTTTATCAATTGCATTCTGAAGTTCATCAGCAGTTGCAACAGAAAATCTTCCTATAAAAGCGTCAGCAAAGTAATCTCCACCTTCGAGTTGTGCATAATTCAAATCGGTTGTTGGTGTACCGGCACCCGAACCGACCCATGCCGGAATATCTCCCACATCACCAACTAATAAAATGAATTCGGGTTTGGTTGATGGATCATTATATCTACTTTGAATGAAACTTTTAATACTTGTAGTGGTTGTACCGGTTGTGCTCGTGTTGAACAAATCCACGTTAAAACCTGTGCTATTCTTATAGCTAACAAATGATGCAAGCCCGGTTTCAAATGCGGGAGCAGTAATAATTAAGTAATTCATGTTGCTTAATGTGCTGTAACCTTCATAGTTCACAAAAATCTTCTCATAAAAATTGTTGAAGGATTGAGAAATATTAGTTACAGGTAAAACAGGATACTCAAGCGAAATTTCAAAACTCCCGGAAGTTATAACCGTTAGTTTATCTTCAACCGGATTATAGTTAAAAGGATTAATCGTAACTATCACTCCCTTTACACCTCCAACAATAAACGGCTCAGAAATTGTTATTGCCGGATAATCCTTACCTGTTGAATTGTAATACTTGCTGTTTATAGTAAAAGGTCTTTCAGAAAGCGGTTGCAATTTTTCCCATGGCGCCTGGAAAGGAAAAACTTTGTTTGGTAGTATTTGTACCCGTGCAGCCGTATTCAATATTTCAACTTGCGGTTGCTCTTCGTTGTATGAAATAAAAAGGTTAAATGATATTAGCGGCAGCGCAGGTAATCCCACTTCAGGAATTACACCATAACCCGGCAAAACTAAATTAATATACTCTTCACCTTCGGCAACAGTAGTAATCATTTCGTATTGCGGTAATACAAAATCAACATTATAACCTGTTGATGTTTTTGTAAGTGTGATTCCTTCCGGTTCGCCATAAGCGAGGGAAGAATTGATCAGTAAAAAAATAGTAAAGAAAAAAATTATAGAAATGAAGTAACACTTTTTCATGTTTACCCCTTTGGATTGTTATTTAGAAAAGTTTTAGTAAGCATAAAAGTAGAAGCAGAGTTTGAAGCATTTCTCTTTGCTTATCTTTAATTATCTTTTGTAAGCACATAAAATATTAATTAAAGTAT
>CAZPSY010000122.1:0-5594 GCA_964589295.1 uncultured Ignavibacteriaceae bacterium | reverse complement strand
CGTATTGAAGAAGTTCATCATGCTAAAGAGGAAGGAATTGAATTCCTTCTGCTGGCAAATCCGCTTGAGTTTACAGGCGATGAAAACGGCTGGCTTAAAGGTGTTAAGCTTATTAAAATGGAGCTTGGGGAGCCGGATGATTCAGGCAGAAGAAGACCCGTTCCGATTGACGGCTCTGAATATATACTTGATATCGATATGGCTGTAATTGCAATTGGCAACGGCTCAAATCCTATCATCCAGAAAACAACTCCTGATCTAAACTTTAATAAATGGGGTAACATCCAGGTAAATGAAGAGACCATGGAAACATCCAAAAAGGGTGTGTTTGCAGGCGGCGATATTGTAACCGGCGGTGCAACGGTTATACTTGCAATGGGTGCAGGAAGAAAAGCTGCAAGTGCAATTGATGCTTACCTTATGAAAACGGAAATCCCGGTTAAAGAAGAAGTGATTGCCGAATAGTCATTTTTGAAAATTAAATCGCAGTGAGTAATTTTATTTTCGGTAATTAGTGGTGGGGGAAATAAATATTAAATTTTAGAAATATTCATTAAGTTGTGTCTTAATCTAACGTGTATCTTACATAATATTTCTTTATGCTGCGATTAACCGTACTGTTTTTAATTATTTATTATTTTTTACCGCCGGGTAATTCTCTTGCCCAAAACGAAAGGGAAGAGTGGAGACAAATCCCTTCGCCTACAAATAAAACTCTAAGGAACCTTCATTTTATAGATGCACAAACCGGCTGGGCTGCGGGCGGGGGCGGTACAATAATTCATACCTCTAACGGGGGCGATGACTGGGTGATACAAAACAGCGCTGTACAAACGTTTATAGTAGATATTTTTTTTATTAACGAAAATATTGGATGGGCAATTACCTTTAGAGATACTTTTCCCTTCGGCTCAATAATTCTTAAAACTGCGAACGGCGGGGATAACTGGATTGCAGAGGATTATCCTGACGGCAATGCATTTATGAATACGATCTTCTTTTTCGATACGTTAAATGGCTGGATAGGCGGAACGTATATTGCCGGGACAACCAATGGCGGTGCAACCTGGGTTAGGGCAGATGTTGATTCTAGTATGATTTCCGGTCTGCCTGTTTTTAATTTTAATTTTTACAACCAGCAGTTTGGTTATGCATGCGGCGGATACCTTGACCTTGCGGGAGTAATATGGCGAACAACAAACTATGGCGAAAGCTGGTCGGCAGAAGGTGTTAGCCCCGACCAGGTTTTTGACCTTTACATAATAGACTCGCTTAATGCTATAACGCTATCCGGCGACCCGGAAGGTTTTTTTGGAATTGGCGATATTAAATCAACTGATGCTGGCATAAGCTGGACATACAATGAATTGTCTTTATCCGGTCTCTCATTTACAATTGATTTTAGAACTGAATCTGAAGGTTGGTCTGCATCCGGGTACAAATTCCTCATTACTACGGATAGTGGAGTTACCTGGGAAAATAAAGAAACACCCGACAGCGCTATTATTTTTGATCTTACATTTATTGATTCCCGAAATGGTTTTGCTGTTGGAGAAAATGGTGTAATATTAAAATACATTCCTGGTCCGGTAAATGTTTATGAAACCGAAAGAGACGTTATCCCTTCAAATATTGTTTTATATCAGAACTATCCCAACCCATTTAATCCGGGTACGAAGATAAGATTTACAATTCCCGAAGACGCGAGACGAGAAACGCAAAACAGCTTGCCCGCCAACGGCGTGGTGAGTTTAAAAGTTTATGACGTTCTGGGAAATGAAATTGCTACATTAGTAAATGAGGAGAAACCGGCAGGAACATACGAGTTAGAATTTAATCCAGCATCAAGTATCAAGCATCCAGTATCCGGTATCTATTTCTACCAATTGAGAGTTTACCCCGCAGGAGGCGGGGCTGGAACATTCGTGCAAACAAAGAAGATGATCTATTTAAAATAAAAACCCCCTGCAATATATTCTGCAAGGGGTTTCTTGTTCTATGTCCGTTCTATTTCTATTTCATTAAAATCAATTTCTTTGTCTGTTTAAAATTATCTGAAGTCAAGTTGTAAAAGTAAATTCCGCTAGGAAGATCAGCGGCGTTCCAATCATATTTATATGTTCCCGCATTTAAATTTTCTGAAACAACTGTTGATACTTTTTCACCAAGAGCATTGAAAACATTTAGAAATACAAACCCTTCTACCGGAATAGAAAATTGAATTGCTGTGCTTGGATTAAAAGGGTTTGGATAGTTTTGGAACAGATTAAAATCATTTGGAGAGTTATCGAATGAATTAACATTTGCTGCAGGATTATTTGTAAAAAGAATCAGAAGATCCTGCAATTCATCTATCCCGGTCATATCCATATCGCCATCATTATCCCTGTCGTGAAAAACCGCACAGCTTCCTGCCTGGTTGGATGGTAAATCGTTCCTGTTTACAAAAACTCCAGTTCCATCATTTTCATATAGCGTAAAATTTGCCCCCGTAAAATTGCTCGTGACGATGTCTAAATCTAAATCGCCATCAACATCACCTAAATCCACCGAGAGTGGGAATTCGCCAACCGGGTAATTTGCTGGCAATGAAAGGTTGCCAAAGGTATCACAAAATACTACCGAAAAACTAGAGCCAAATGCGTTGGCACAAATAACATCGGGAACACCATCATTATTAACATCGCCGGACGAAATCATCCAGGGACCGTATCCAACAGTCACTTTGTCACTAAAAGTAAAGCCACCATTTCCATCACCCAGCCAGAGAATTACTTCATCAGAATGAATTGCCCCGAGAAAAAGATCCATTATACCGTCCCCATTTACATCTGATGTTGCTGCGGCAGTTTCGCCATTACCATTTCCTTCAAAATTAATTGGGGATGAGAAGGTTCCATCTCCATTGTTCATTAAAATTGAAACGTTGTTGGCATCTCTGTTCGCAGTAACTATATCGGGTAATCCATCGCCGTCTGTATGTAACACTACCAAACCTCTAATTCCGTTATCGGCATCGTAATTCTGAATGCTGGAAAAGTAACCTGTTCCATCTCCGGTAAAAACAGTTACTTTATTATTTGCGCTATTACCTACAGCAAAGTCCATCATCCCATCTAAATTAAAATCGAGTCCTTCATTTGTACTGGGTCTTGAGCCACCGGTAATAGAATAGACTAAAAAGCTATTATATCCTCCCTGCTGGTCATTCATAAAAACTCTTATATCAGCAGGGATTTCATTTGGTACAACAAAATCACTCCAGCCATCTTTATCAAGATCGCCAGCATAGGCACCGTATGTTTGAATCGGTCCTTCACCTTGCTGTCTTACATTTATAGTTTGAGTGCGGATTAAATCCATTGTGCCAGGAAGTGTTCTTGTCCAAAAGTTCCATGCAAATCCTGCGGGCAGTGGAGTACCTTGCCTGTCTTTAATTCCTTTCGATAAAGAAACCGTTACCCATTCACCATAAAAAAATTCTCTGTTGGTTGTAAACAGAATTGAGGTGGTATCATTAGAAGGAGTAATTGTGCCGGTGTGAGCGCCAGACCACCTTCCCCAAACCTGAAGGCTTGTATCATTAATAGATGTGAGGTCAATTGCATCGCTGAAATTGATTAGAATCTCAAGTGTGGGGAGAAAATTCATTGATTGCGGGGGTGGTTGAACACTGCTAATAGAAAAATCTCCTCCCGCCACCAGCTTTATATTTAGTGTTGCAATAGTTAGAAAAATTAGAGCTGCTTTCATCAGGCATTCATTTTTTATTTTAATAAAATCATTTTTTTGCTAATCGTATACTCGTTTGCACTAAGGCGGTAAAAATAAATCCCGCTTGGAAGATTCGCAGCATTCCATTCGAACTTATAAGCTCCCGCATTTAAATTTTCTGAAACAAGTGTTGATACTTTTTCACCAAGTGAATTGAAAACATTTAGAGATACAAATCCTTCAACTGGAATTGAAAATTGAATTGTAGTGCTTGGATTAAACGGGTTTGGGTAGTTCTGGCTTAGCTGAAAATCTGATGGAATGGTCTCATCAATTATTTCTACACCTGTTGATCCGGGAATTGTATCAGTATAAACTTCAACAATTGCCGAGAGAGCCGGACCAGTTGTTATACCTCCGGCGATTACTAATTTCATTACATCATTTCCAACATTAAAACTACCGCCTTGATACGCTGTCATCGGTGTTGGTTTGTCTTCAACTTGCTGCCAGCTTCCAAAACTATCGCCTGAATAAGTATAAACCCAGGCATCACTAAAAGCAGGAAAAGATTCGTTATCACTTCCCCCAACAACAATTACTTGATTTGGTCCCCAGCTATAAGCATGAAATCGAGCGCGGGGACCACCCGGAAAACTTTCACCTGCTGACCATATAATGTCTAATGGGTCTGATGGATTTATAACCCCAATGAAAATACTATCAACTTGTAAAGGGGAATCAGCGTTGAAAGAAAAACCACCAAAATATCCTATTGTATTATCATCAAGCCAGGCTGCTCCGCCATCGGCTCTGCCTTCAGGTAAAGGCGTTGCTTCTGCAAATAATTGAGTGGCTTCTGAAAAGTAATAAACTTTATTTAATATATCGCTTGCATCATTGGAACCTCCGATAACATAAAATCCTTCGCCATCTGATCTGGGTAAACCCCTTGTGTAAAAAACTCCTTGAAGTAATGGCGTACTGTTTGAATATTGTTGTGTGCCAATATCATATTTAAGGTGTATATCCAGTGCGTTGGTACTGCTATTCTTATATCCACCAAGAAATCTATAACTATCACGATATTTAAAAGAAGCATGTAATCTAAGATCGGTTGAAAGGTTTGGTAAAGAACCGAATGTGCCTAAATCAATATTAAAAGTAGTAACATCGTTGGTTCCAACACCGCTACCGGTAACATCACCTCCGGAGATCACTAAATTATCTCCATCAGTGAAGGACCCACCATAATATCTTGAAAATGGCAGATTTGTTTTTTGATGCCACATGCTGGCTTGATTTAAACCATCGTTTTCAACTATTGCACTATTTTCGTCAACTTCCCAAAAGGTATCCGTAAGTTTTGTTGGAATACTTTGTGCTAACATATAAGCACTAAAAAATATGCATATAATGGTACTCAATAAAAAGTAATTCATCTTAAACATAACTACTCCTGTTTTTTTATTATTGTTTTATTTTAAATCAATTGCTATTCAAAAAAATTTACAAAGTGTTTTATGAGTAATCGATAAAAGGGTACCTAAGTACTTTTATTCCACAGGAACGATCGGCAGGAACAATATCGGTGTTTTAACACATTTAAATTGAATTTAGCAATTAAATGATTAATATCAAACAATTGTTTTCCTATGCAAATCATAGGTGTCTAGCAACTATCTCAAGGGATTTGCCAGAGAAACCATCGAATACTGCGATAAACAAAGATATTTCATCGTTCAACCGTGGTACCGTCAGAAGTCGGCACCGAGCTTTGCCGATGCGTTGAGTTGCCTTCGACGCGAGCTTTGGCGTGAGAGAATAAAACATATGTTCGGTATTTCCGCCGTACATGACAAAAAAGTCGAGTTTGTGCT
>CAZPSY010000121.1:0-5618 GCA_964589295.1 uncultured Ignavibacteriaceae bacterium | reverse complement strand
ACGCTTATGACAAATACCTGTTTTTGTTTCTCCGCTTTCAGGAGATTGCATGTTAAAATCATTGTAACTTCCCATATCAACCGGCTCGGATTTCCACCCAACCACTTTATTGTAAAATGATTTTACTTCCCCAGCATTGGGTACAGTAAGATCAAACCATGTGATTGTTCCCACTTCAGGTTTGTCACTCATAAATTACTCCTTATTTTTCAATTAAATTACTAATTGAGGTAATTTAAATAAATTTGATCTAATATATTTTGCTTTTTTCACTTTTCAACTTGACATCGATGCATCAAATTATAATCTTTACATTCCTGTACTTTCAGACAGTTCCAGAGGCAAATTTTTTCTTAACCAAACTGTTTCATTATTAAAAAAGGAGCGAACTATGAAAAAACTATTATTAATTTTATTGATGCTGGTTGTTACATCATCAGTATTATATTCCCAGGATGATGGTGACATGAAAGCAAAATTCAATGCAATGAATAAAGAATTTGCTGATATGATGATAGCTGGCGATCACCAGGGTATGATAAAATGGTATGCTGATGATATAATTTCCATGCCAAGTTATCAACCGATGATAAAAGGCATTGATGCTGTTAAAAAAGCTGGTGAGATGCAGGAACAATCAGGCGTAACTACAAAAGATTTTACTCTAACAACAACTGATGTGATAGAAGCAGGCAGCTATTATGTCGAGATTGGCAATTATACAATCACCATGCAAATTCCGGGAATGGATATGCCATGGTCCGATCATGGCAAATACATGAATCTGTGGGAAGTACAGGATGATGGTTCTTATAAAATAAAAGCTGATACCTGGAACACTGATACAAACCCATGGATGGATATGCAAAAAGAAGACGATAAAAAACCGATGATGGAAAAGGAATAGTCCCACGATCACAAGTAGTTTATAGCTGCTATCAATTTTAAGCGGATCAGATTGATCCGTTTTTTTTATCTGAATTAAATCATATCCACTAAATTGCTTATATTTATATCAAATAACAGTTAGTTAGTAATAGTTAATACAAGCGTAGAGCTATGCCAGCAGTTACAGCCATAGGAGAAATATTATTTGATTTTTATCCCAATTCAAAAGCACTTGGCGGAGCCCCGATAAATTTTCTCTTTCATATCTTTAAACTTACGAGAAAGGGAACAATCGTTAGCCGCGTTGGACATGATGTACTTGGGAAGAATGTGAGGAGGTTCTTAATAAATAACGGAATTTCAATTGAATTTATTCAGCAAGATCATAAACATCCGACCGGCATAACCAATGTAACCCTGGATGAACAAAAAGTTCCAAGTTTCAATATCGATTTAGACAAGGCTTATGACTTCATTGAAATCTCTCCTGAGCTGCAAACTCTGATTGATAACGAAACAGACTGCTTATACTATGGTTCGCTTGCACAGAGAAATGATGTTTCCAGAAATACTATTCAATCGTTGTTTGGTAAAGACATAAAATATTTTTGTGATTTAAATATTCGCCAGAATTTTTATTCGGAAGATATAATAACTCGTTCAATTCAATCAGCCGATGTTTTAAAAGTGAACATTGATGAGCTGAAATTACTTAACGATTTATTAATTGGAAATAAATTTGATATTATGCAAACATCATTTGAACTAATGAAGAAATTTAATATTGATCTGATAGCAGTAACCAAAGGTGCTGCCGGTTCAACCTTAATCAGGGATGGGAAAACGGATCATCACCAGTTAGAAGTAAAGGAAGTTACAGATACATTAGGTGCCGGTGATGCATTTGCTTCGATCCTCTGTGTTGGCTACCTAAAAGGTTGGCCGCTTAGCTTGATTAATAAAATAGCAAACGAATTTGCCGGGGAGATTTGTAAATTAAAAGGAGCTCTGCCGGAGGACGATTCTCTTTACGATAATCTAAAAACGAAGATGGATAATGAGCAATAATCCTAAAAAGAAAAAAGGACTTTATATTCAGCTCTACAGCATTCATGGTTTAATAAGAGGAAATAAACTTGAATTGGGAAAAGATGCGGATACAGGCGGACAAATAAAATATGTGCTTGAATTTGCAAATGCTCTAAGTGAAGATCCTCGCGTTGAGAAAGTAGAAATAGTTACTCGCCTTATTATAGATAAAATAATTTCACCTGATTATGCCGAGGAGAATGAAAAAATAAATAACAAGCTGAGTATTTTACGAATACGCTGCGGCGGAAATAAGTATATTCGTAAGGAATTGCTATGGAATCATCTTGAAGAGTTTGTAGATAAAAGTATTAAACATATTAAATCTGTTGGAAGACTTCCGGATATAATTCACAGCCATTACGCTGATGCGGGTTATGTTTGTTCGGAACTTACGCAGTTTTTCGGGATACCATTTATACACACCGGGCACTCTTTAGGAAGGGATAAGCTAAGAAAATTGTTGAGTGATGGCGTATCTGAAAAGGAAATAGAAAAAAGGTATAAAATTAATCACCGTATAGAAATTGAAGAAAATATAATTTACTTCGCAAATCTTATAATTACGAGCACCAGCCAGGAAATAAAAAATCAATACAGTGAATACCAAAACACTAATGAGGAAAAGTTTTGTGTTATCCCACCCGGAATAGATCTTTCAAGGTTTTATCCATACAACTCGCAAGACAAACCCGATAGACAAACAGCAAAGCTGATACTAGATATAAGCAATAAATTGCTTAACTTTTTCGTAGAAATTGATAAGCCGCTAATACTTACGCTCTGCAGACCTGATAAAAGAAAAAATATTTCCGGATTGATAGAAGCTTATGGTGAAGATAAAAATTTACAGAAGAAAGCAAACCTTGCAATACTTGCAGGCATCCGTGAAGACATTCAATCAATGGAGGATAACGAACGCGAAGTCCTTACGGAAATTTTATTGCTGATGGATAAATACAACCTTTACGGTAAGCTCGCAATTCCAAAACAACATGAATCGCAAACCGAAATACCGGCGCTTTACCGCATTACTGCCGATTCTGGCGGAGTATTTATAAATGCCGCATTAAGTGAACCATTCGGGCTAACTATAATTGAAGCTGCTGCAAGTGGTGTACCTGTGGTTGCTACCGATGACGGCGGACCGAGAGATATAATTGGCAATTGTAAAAACGGTATTCTCATTGATGTTTCAAACACAAGAAACATTTCTAAAGCAATACATAAAATACTTGATGAAAAAGAGACGTGGCAGAAGCTATCTGAAAATGGAATTAATAATGTGCGAAAGTATTATGCCTGGAAGGCACACACAAACAGCTATCTAAGCAGAGCGAAAAAACTTATTGAGCAAGGGCAGGAGAATGAAAATGTTTTTGCACCACTGGGTAAAAAATTATTTGGCACAGATAAAATGATTGTTTCGGATATAGATCATACACTCCTTGGTGATGAAGCTGGCTTAAGTAAATTTGTTGCGATGATTGAAAATATAGATTACAATATTTGTTTTGCTGTTGCTACAGGAAGAACAATCGACTCGGCTTATAAAATTCTGGAAAAAAACGGAATACCATATCCAAATATTATTATTTCATCAGTTGGCTCTGAGATCTATTACAATTTCCAGGGAAAGCTCATTTATTCAAAGGGATGGCATGCTCACCTGGATAACCAGTGGAACAGGAATAAAATAGTAAAACTTCTCTCCAGGTTTAAGTACCTTGAATACCAGGAAGAAGTAAACCAGCGGGAATTTAAAATAAGCTACTATACATCAGAAATTCCGGGATATGTTGATAAGGTAAAAAATGTTCTGATTAGCAATAAAATTAAAGCAGATGTAATTTTTAGCCATGGACAATACCTGGACATACTTCCTTATCGCGCTTCAAAAGGAAAGGCGATCAGATACCTTGCTTATCGCTGGAATATTCCTTTCGAAAACATACTTGTAGCGGGAGATTCCGGCAATGATATTGCAATGCTAAAAGGCGAAATGCTTGGCGTGGTTGTTGCTAATTACAGCAAGGAGCTTGAGGTGCTGAGAGGACAGAAACGGATCTACTTTGCAAAAGAAAAATATGCCGCAGGAATAATTGATGGAATTAAACATTTTAATTTTTTAAAAGAAGAGAAGGAGAAATCGGTTGAGCAAGAGTCTTGAAAATGTGCTGAAAGATTATAAGAAAGAGTTTTGTACTTATATTGAAAGAGTTTGTACATGCGATAGAAAATTAATGGTAAAGGGGGAACTGCTGGAAATACTGGAACGCCTTGAGCAGGAAAACGGTAACGATCTGCAGGCAATTGAAGATGTTGTAAGGCACTTCACCGAGTCTGTTTGTATCAGTTGTAATGTTTTTATAGAAATGAGGGAGAAGATAGGTTCCACTCAATATTATAGGTTTAATACGAAGGAAAGCACCTACAAACAAATCTCCTTAGTTGAATATCTTAAAGCTAAAGAAGCATTTCGCGATCCTTCTTATACAAACGACCTGCTTACTTTAAACTTCAAAACATTTTATGATAAATTCCCAAGTGTTAGAGAAGCAAAAAGTATTGGCAAAGGGGTGGATTATCTTAACCGTTATCTTTCTAGTAATATGTTTACAAATCCACAAAAAATTGGGCAGGCTCTCTTTGAATTTCTTTTTGTGCACAGGCATAACTCGGAACAACTTATTGTAAATGAGAGAATTACTAATCCTGAAGAATTAAGTTCAAGTATTGATAATGCAATTAAATTTTTAAAAAACAAATCTCCTGATATTACTTATTCAAAAATAAAGCACGAACTGGAAGAGTTAGGTTTTGAGGAAGGATTAGGAAATAATGTGGGGCGAATAAGAGAAAGTCTTGAGCTAATTGATATATTAATGCAATCTCCTGATCACCTTGTTTTAAAGGAATTCCTTTCACGCATACCGATGATTTACAATATTGTTATCGTATCGCCTCACGGTTATTTTGGGCAGGAAGGTGTTTTAGGAAAACCTGATACCGGCGGACAAATAGTATACATACTTGATCAGGTAAAAGCTCTTGAAAAGGAAATGGTAGAATCGCTAAAACTTGCGGGTGTAAAAGCCAAGCCTAAAATTATAATTCTCAGCCGTTTGATTCCAAATGCTGAGGGTACCCGTTGTAACCAAAGGTTGGAAAAAGTAATTGACACAAAGAACGTTTGGATTTTAAGAGTTCCATTTAGAGAATATAATAAGCAGGTTACGGATAATTGGATCTCACGATTTGAAATTTGGCCGTACCTCGAAGATTTTGCAGAAGATTCGTATCAGGAATTACTTCCCGAATTTGGAACAAAACCAGATTTAATTATAGGTAACTACTCTGATGGTAACCTTGTGGCAACAATTCTTGCCAAAAAAATGGGCGTAACACAGTGCAACGTTGCACACGCACTTGAGAAGAGTAAATATCTTTATAGTGCACTTTACTGGCAGGACATGGAAGAGCAGTATCATTTTTCAACTCAATACACTGCAGATTTGCTAGCAATGAACTCAGCAGATTTTATAATTACATCAACTTACCAGGAAATTGCCGGAAGGGAAGACAGCATTGGGCAGTATGAATCCTACACAAACTTTACAATGCCCGGCTTGTACAGGGTT
>CAZPSY010000120.1:0-5680 GCA_964589295.1 uncultured Ignavibacteriaceae bacterium | reverse complement strand
ACAAGATTACAGAAATAGAAGAAAGATATACTGAAAAAACAGGGCTCGATATATCTATTACTCCATTATACTATGGCGGTAAATATTCTTTATACGGCTATAAGAGATATACTGATGTTAGACTAGTATTTGCTCCAGAAGATCAGGCAGGATTTTTTGGCGGCGACCCGGATAACTTTACTTACCCACGATATAATTTAGATTGTTCTTTCTACAGGGTTTATGATGAAGAAGGCAATCCTTTGCAAACTGATAACTATCTTAAATGGAGCGAGAACGGAATCGAAGCCGGTGATGCTGTTTTTGTGGTAGGTAATCCTGGTTCTACCAACAGGTTAAAAACTGTGGCTCAACTGGAATATAATAGAGATATTAGTTATCCGCGCACACTTGAGATGATTGACGGCTTGATCGAGAGTTATAATTTAATAACTAAAAATAATCCTGAAAGAAAACCTGAATTGCAGGATAGGTTATTCAATTTTGAAAATTCTAAAAAAGCTTACACCGGAATGCTGAAAGGTTTAAGAGACCCGGTTTTGATGCAGAGAAAAAGAGACTTTGAGCAAAGTTTTAACAATGCTGTTCAATCGGATGATGAACTTAATGAAAAGTATGGCGATTTATGGGGAAAGATTAAAGAATCACGCAGTGAATTGAAAAAATATTCCAACGAGCGGTTTGCTTATAGTATGAACAGGTTTACCACACCACGTTACTTTTTTATTGCCGATGAGCTTGTTGCTATAGCCCAGGAACTTGCTCTTCCTGAAAATGAAAGAAGCGAATTATATATTGGCGAAGAGCTTGAAAATTCACTTAGTGCACTTATGCCTGATGATTTTGATTACGAAATGAACAACAACATGTTAAAGCAAAAATTAGAAACTCTTCGCAGATACCTTGGCAGCGAAAACGAAATAGTTGAAAAGATGACCAGCGGAAAAAAAGGTGATGAGGCAGTTGAATACGTCCTCTCAAATTCTTCTTTAACAAACCTGGATGATATAAAGGATCTTGTTGAAAAAGGATCGGATGCAATTTTAAGCGGAGATGATCCGTTTATTTATTTTGTGCTTAATGGTGTTCCTAAAGGAGAAGAACTTGATGCTATAATGGATGCACTTGTTGCAAGTGAAGATACTTACAACCAATTGTTAGGTAGAGCCCTTTTTGAAGTTTATGGAACATCCATCCCGCCTGACGCTACTTTTACTTTAAGGATTTCAGATGGTGTTGTAGAAGGTTTTCCTTATAACGGAACTATTGCACCGCCAATCACAACTTTTTATGGTTTGTACGATCGTTACAATTCCTTTGCTAAAGAATATCCGTGGGATTTGCACGAAAGATGGTTGAATCCTCCGGCTGAGTTCGATCTGGCAACTCCTTTTAATTTTGTATCTACAAATGATATAATTGGTGGAAACTCCGGCAGCCCTGTAATAAATATAAATGCTGAAGTTGTAGGACTTGCATTTGATGGAAACATCCAGGGATTGCCAGGTAACTTTATCTTCAGAACCGAGGAGAATAGGATGGTTTCAGTTCATTCAGCAGGAATGATGGAAGCTATACGCCACATCTATAAAGTGGATCGACTGGCAGATGAATTAAAAAATGGAAAGATAAGTAACTAAAACAAATCAAGATTTAATGAGCCACCTTAACGGTGGCTTTTATTTTGTACGGTTATAAAGATGAACATTATTATCAGACAGGAATTAAAGGAAGACTTAGCAAGAATCAAAGAGATCAATGATCTTGCTTTTGAACTCACCTCATTTTTATAATAATCATTTTTACCCAAATTTGTATAGCTGATTTAATATAAGGAATTTCAAAATGCTAAGATCAACTAAATCCCTCTTTCTGATATTTTCATTTCTATTTATAACAGTTTCTATTGCCCAGGATAATGTTTTTACCTCTTACGATTTACTAAGAACTAAATATGTTGTGGAAACATCAATTTCTCCTGATGGTAACTTCATAGCTTACACTCTTCACGTTCCAAGACAATTGGAAGATGAGCCGGGTAACCATTTTCGTTATCTGTATTTGTTTAACCTGGACAATGGTGCATCAACAGAGTTGCTGGGAGACAAAGTGTTTGTTTCATCAATTGGGTGGATGCCTGATTCTAAAAGCATAACCTTTCGTGCAAAATTAAATGAAGATAAATTCACACAAGTTTACAAGTTATTGCTCGATTCAACCGAACCGGTAGCATTAACAAATTCTTTAAGTTCGGTTCTTCAATATGAAATAACCAGCGATGGTAACCAACTTGCATTCGTTGCAACTTCTTTAGAAAGTGAAGAAAAGGAGGAATTTATTGAAAAAGGATTTGATGCAGAAATTTATGAAGAAGAATATCTCGATAGAAATCTCTACTTGTTACATCTTAAATCGCAGATGATGTCACCAAGGCAGATAACCAGTGATCTTTCTGTGTTTGATTTTCAATGGAGCCCTGATGGAAAGCAAATAGCGGCATTCATTGCTGATAAAAACCTTGTTGATTATTCTTATATGTTTAAAAAAGTTTATTTGATCGATCCGGCAACGGGTGAGAGAACATTACATTTAGATAATCCTGGTAAGATTACACAGATGGAATGGAGCCCGGATGGAAAGCACATTGCATTTATTGCTGCATCAAGTGTAAACGATGCTGTTACTGGTAGTTTATTCATAACGCAAGTTCCTAATACAAAAAAGTTTAATGAGTTAAAAAATTACGCTGATGGCAAAGAACTTTCCATCAGAAATGTTAAATGGAAAGATGAAAATAATTTTCTCTTTCTATCCGAAGAAGGCGTTGATATTTCTTTAAGCGAGCAAGGGATTGAAGATGCTGAACAGAAGATACTTATTGAACCGGGGATGGTTGTTTTCAGCAGCTTTAATGTTGAAAATAATTTGATTTCCTTCGCGGGGAATAATTCAAAACATCCTTCCGAACTTTATACTTTTTCTCTGGATGACAAAAAACTTTCAAAGTTAACTAATGTAAATCCCTGGCTTAACGATGTGCAGCTAGCTGATCAGAAAAAAATAACTTACAATGCAAGAGATGGCTTGGAAATTCAGGGGATACTTTTTTATCCGCTCAATTTTGAAGAAGGAAATAAATATCCGCTCATAGTTCATATTCATGGCGGACCCGAATATGCAAATTCAAATGGCTGGCAGACTGCATACAACCGTTGGGGACAAATAGCCGCCGCCAAAGGATTTTTTGTTTTTATGCCAAACTACAGATCGGGTTCCAGCCGCGGCATAGACTTTACGATGGCAGGTTTTGGTGATCTTGTTGGTGCAGAATTTAATGATGTAATTGATGGAATAGATTATTTAATTACTGAAGGATTTGTTGATAAAGATAAAGTTGGAATAGGTGGCGGTTCTTACGGCGGATATTTTTCTGCGTGGGCAGCCACAAAGTTTTCACATCGCTTTGCTGCAGCCGTTGTTTTTGTTGGAATTGGTAACCAGGTTTCTAAAATGTTAACCACAGATATTCCTTACGAGGATTACCTTGTTCACTGGGGAACCTGGATTCATGAAAATGAAGATCTTGTTTGGGAAAGAAGCCCTGTTCGCTACGTTAAGGGAAGCACAACTCCAACTTTAATTCTGGGCGGAATGAATGATACGCGAGTTCATCCATCACAAAGTTTACAACTTTACAGAGGATTAAAGCTTCACAGTAATGCTCCGGTTAGGTTAGTTAGATATCCTGGCGAAGGACACGGTAATAGAAAAAATACTTCACGGCTTGATTATAGCTTGAGAACAATGAGGTGGTTTGAGTATTATCTTAAAGGAGATAATTCTAAAAAAGAAATGCCTTCGAAATATTTAGATATGGAAAAATAACAACCATCACTATTGTAAATGGGTTGATCTCTATAATGTATAGTTAAAATAAAAATGCAGCGAAGAGAATTGCGCAAGGGTATTGTTAAATGTTATGCCGTATTCAATTCCTGCTCCTATTTTAAATCCGCTTAGCTCAAAGCCGCGCAAATCGAATCCGCCGTTTATTGAGAGAACAATCCCGTAACTCCAGGAATCTGTATCACTAAATGTACGATCATTTAAAGCGAGCAGACCAAATCCTTCCTCAAGAAAAATATGATCTTCAAAATACTGCGTTGTTATTCCTTTAAACGATATACCTTGTACAAAAGGGAAGTACGGCTTACGAACATTTGGAATGATTGAATTAAAATCCCTGGCATAAACAAAGCTTAGTCGTGGAGTAACTTCTGTAAAAAGGATTGTATTTGTTTCAACAAAAAATGAAGTGCTAAAACTACTTACAGAAGGTGAATTTCCTTTTATAAAACCTCCGCCAACAGAACCTCCGGCTGAAACTCTAAATTGAGCATTTGTATTACTTTGAATAGTAAATATTAAAATAAAAAGTATGACTGTTTTTACAAGATATAATCCAGGTTTCACAGTTCTCTCCAAAATAAATCTATAGTTCTTCTTCATTATCAAGATACCAGGCTTGAGGATGTTTTTTAAAACCAAGCTTTGGATAATAATCAATAGCAGCAGGTGCTGAAAGAAGAATTAACTTACAATGCTTACCAAGCTGTTGCCTTGTAATCCGGATTAACTCTTTCCCAATACCTTTATTCTGATACTCAGAATTAACAGCTATATCTGATAAATAACAACAATAGTGAAAATCTGTTACAGATCTGGCAACCCCGATTAACTTATCTCCATACATTGCAGATACTGTTAAGTTTGAATTCTTTACCATACCTTCCATACATTTTAAATCATTAGTCGGTCTGCGTTCTGCAAGAGTTGATGCTTTCAAAACTTCAATAAACTCTTCCGTAGTAAGAGGTTTGTTTACTTTGTATGTAATAAGCTCATTCATTTCTACTGCACCAATCGCCTAATTTTTAAAAGTACTCTTAATTTTAACAATTATTTGTTACCCTAGATTGTTCTGGTAAATATTATGTTGTTCGAATTTTCGCTGTCTATTAATTCAGTGTTCTGTTCAAAGCCGTTCTTTTTTAAAAGTTTTAAGGAGCTAAAGTTTTCTTTATGGGTATAAGCATCAATTGAAGCAAGTGAAATTGATTTAAAACCAAACTCAAGGATCTTTACCAGAGCTTCATTCATAATTCCCTTTCCCTGGTGTTCTGGTTTTAATTCAAATCCAACTTCAGCGCTTGTTTTATCTTTTGAGAAGTTCCACAAGCAAATTGTTCCTACCAGTATATGTTTGTTTTTTAATGTTACAACCCAATAAACCCATTCATTTTGCATTATACCATTGTTTGTTTCTAGAATGAATTCTTTTGCATCATCAATACTTTTTGGTCTTGGTCTGTCAATATATCTATTATTGCCTTCATCTGTACGAAGAAAAAATATATCCTGACTATCCGAATCTTTAAGTTGTCGTAAAATCAACCTTTCAGTCTTCAGCTTAGGGAAAGGTGTAAAATTGAATTTCCTTTTTTTCATCTTAATAATTGATTCTACTTTGTTTAAAGATAACGGTTAGAACAATGCGCGTATTAATGTGAATTATTTATTATTGCATGTTTTTTTTGTTTATAATACTCTTTATCCGCTATGTATAGTTTCTTAATTACCTTTGCATAAGTTATTTCATTCGCATCACTAAATTGAGCGG
>CAZPSY010000119.1:0-5688 GCA_964589295.1 uncultured Ignavibacteriaceae bacterium | reverse complement strand
CGGGTTAATATTAACCTGGATAGTTTTTTCTTGTGGTAGTTGTGGAACGTACCATTGCAGGTTGCTATTGATCAATAAAATTGATACAGATAATATTGCAAACGGAATTTTAATCATCGCTTAAGTATTGTTGAAATAGTTTTTTATTAGCTTAGCTTTTTGAGCGCCAACAACTTCTGTTAATTCCTTTTGGTCGGATTTTTTAATTGTTTCAACGCTTCCAAGCACTTTTAACAATTTCTGTGCCGTGGCTTCGCCTATTCCTTTTATATCCGTTAATTCCGTTTTAATTGTTCTTTTTGATCTCCTGCTTCTGTGGAAAGTAATTGCAAAACGATGCGCTTCATCCCTTATTCTTTGCAATAATTTTAATCCGGATGAAGTTTTTGGAATAGATTCCGGCTCAGGATTTCCGGGGAAGAAGACTTCTTCTAGTCTCTTTGCGAGACCAATTATATTGTAGTGTTTTATTCCGAGATTATTTAAAACTTCTACAGAACTTGATAACTGTCCTTTCCCGCCATCAACAATAATTAAATCGGGAAGAGATTCTCTATTTTCAAGTACACGTGTGTATCTTCTTTTAATCACTTCACGCATACTCGCAAAGTCATCAGGTCCTTCAACTTCTTTTATGATAAACTTTTTGTAGTCACTCTTTTTCGGTTTTCCATCAACAAAAACAACCATACCTGCAACTGCATCCGCACCTTGTATGTTCGAGTTATCGAAGCACTCAATTCTGCGTGGCAGTTTTTTTAGTCTAAGATCTCTCTGTAAAGCAGAAAGTGCGTAGGGAACATTTCCTTCCTTTTTCATTTTTTGAAGCTGAATTTCTTTAAGCTGGAGCATAGCGTTTGCGCCGCACATCTTAACAAGTGATTTTAAATCTCCGCGCTGTGGTATAAAAAATTTTACTTTTCGCTCAGTTTTTAAGTTCAACCACTCTTCTAAAATTTTTATATCAGATGGCTCAATTTCTAAAAGAATTTCTTTTGGAATCTCTGTATGCTCACCATAATAAAATTTAATTGCTGAATTATAAATTTCTTCAGGTTCTTCGCCGCCTTTAAGACCAAGCTTTAATTGCTTTTTCCCAACGAGCTTTCCGTTCCTAATATTAAATATTGAACAGGCAGAATCTTTATCTTCGTATGCAATTGAAATAACATCACGGTCTTCAAAATCGTTACTTACAATTTTTTGCTTGCTTGATATAGCTTTAAGCTGATCAACTTTATCTCTTATCTCTGCAGCTTTCTCATAATCCATATTTTCTGAAGCAGAGTTCATCTTAACTTCAAGTTCTTTAATAAGCTCATCGGTTTTACCACGAATAACCTTCACAACTTCATCAACCATATCATTGTATTCTTTTTCAGAAACCAATCCTTCGCATGGTCCATCACATTTTTTTATGTGATAATCAAGACACAGCTTGTACTTTTTATTTGCAATCGATTTATCATTAATATCGAACTTGCAGCTTCTGATTCTGAATATTTCATTAACCATTCTTAAAGCAGCTTTCATACTTTTGACGCTTGTATACGGACCGAAATATTTTGAACCATCCTTTATAACTCTTCTTGTTGAATAGACACGCGGGTAAGGCTCGCTGGTAACTTTAATAAATGGGAATGATTTATCATCCTTAAGATCTACGTTGTATCTTGGTTTTAATTCCTTTATTAAGTTGCTCTCTAAAACAAGCGCTTCAACTTCCGTGTCGGTTACAACTAACTCAAAATCATATATCTTTTTTCTCAGGGCTTCAGTTTTGGCATTTTCAGGTTTTGAATGAAAATAACTCCGTACACGGCTCCTTAAATTACGTGCTTTACCCACATAAAGAATTTTTCCCTTATCATTAAGGAATTGGTAAACGCCCGGCTTTACCGGCAGGTTTTTTAATTTATTTTCTAGCGATGAATTCATTTTAAATTATTAAATAGAAATGCAATAATACCCTGAAAGGAAAGTCATAAAAAAAAAGGAACATGTCAAGTATAATTATGAAGAAGCAGAAATATGTGATTTAAAGCAGATTAAATAGTATTCATTTCTAATGATTCAGGAAGGATTTCATTCTTACCGATAACAACAATTCCGGTTTCGGTAACGGTAAATTTCTTTTTATCACCTTCCAGATCAAAACCTATTTCGTAACCTTCCGGCACGTTAACATTCTTATCAATAATAGCTCTTCTAACCCGTGCATGCCTTCCGATGTTACAGTTGTTCATAATTATAGAATCGGTAACATAAGAAAAACTATTAATTTTAACGTTCGGTCCAATAAGCGATCGTTCAACCAAACCACCAGATACAATTGAGCCATCACAAATAAGCGAGTTAATTCCACGTCCAACTCTTTCACCTTCGTGCGAAACGGTTTTAGCAGGGGGGAACTGGTATTGGTAAGTGCGCATAGGCCAGTGGGAATCGTAAAGATTAAATTCCGGTGTAATACTAAGCAAATCGATGCTGGCAGCATAATAGCTGTCCAATGTTCCAATATCTTTCCAGTATGGCTGCGATTTTTTATTCTCGTCAATAAACTTATAAGCATTAACATTATGATTCTGTTTAACCATATAAGGAATTATATCATGTCCAAAGTCATTGTTCTCAATTTTTTCACTCTCCATTTCGTTAAAGATTTCAGTAAGCACTTTAGCATCAAAAACATAAATACCCATATTAGCAAAAGAGTATCCTTTCTTATCAGGTATTTCCGGGGGCTTACTCGGCTTTTCAATAAAAGATTGAACGCGGTAATTCTCATCCACGCCAACAACTCCGAACCTGGTGGCATCATGCTTCGGAACTTCAAGGCAGGCAATAGAGAGGTCAGCTTTTGTATCTGTGTGATACTGCAAGAGTTTTAGGTAATCCATTTTATAAATATGATCGCCTCCAAGTATTAGCACTCGCGTTGCTTTCCTGTCGGATGAAAATAAATTTTTATTCTGGTAGATGGCATTTGCTGTGCCCAGGTACCAATCGTTATTCATTTTTCTCTGTGGCGGTATAGAATAGATGAACTCACCAAGCTCAGGATTGAAAATACTCCACGCTTCAAAAATATGTTGATTTAAAGAATCGGATTTATATTGTGTAAGCACGTAGATTCTTCTTAATCCGGAGTTAAGACAATTCGAAAGGGAAAAATCTACAATCCTGTACTTTCCTCCGAAAGGAACGGCAGGTTTGCTTCGTACTTTTGTAAGCGGGTACAATCTTTCGCCCTGTCCACCTGCCAGCAGCATTGTTAGTGTATCTCTTAAAATGGAAGAACCGGGAAAAGACATCGAACTCTCTTATTATTTTAATGTAAAAGATATATAATTATGATTTGATTGGCAATTAAAGAAATCGTTAATATTAAAACATCAATTAATTTTTAATCTTAAAACTGATGAGCTCAATGAGAATTTTTAAGAAAATAATCTTTACTGCAATCTTGGTTTGTTTATTCTTTAGCCAGGATACCAACCAAAATATTGTACTAGCTGAAATTAATCCTCAGATTCTCAAGGAAAACAAGCAAACTTATTGTTCACGTCTTCCTTATTTTGTTGCGCAACTAGATGATGACTACATTTCTGAAAATCAGAGGAAGATAGATATTCTCCATTACGATCTATCATTTGATCTTTACCCGGAAGATAAAAAATTTGAAGCAACAGCGATAATTAAAGGGAAACTCATTTATGAAAATCTGGAAGTTATTGAATTGAATTTCTATGATAATTTTAAAATTACAGAAGTAAAGCTCAATAATATTCAAACAGAATTTATTTGTGAAGGTACCCGGTTTACAGTGCCAATTACAGAACCTGGTATAGATACTTTCGACTTAAAAGTTAGTTATAGTGGAACTCCAAAGAAGGCAGGACTATCCGGCTTCGTGTTCGGGAAGAAAAACGGTAATTCATTTATTTATAATTTAAGTGAACCAAATTATGCTTCAACATGGTTTCCTTGCAACGATTTTCCAACTGATAAAGCTCTGCTCGATATGAAAATAACAAACGACTCTTCAAATATATCTTTATCAAACGGAAACCTGGTTGATGTGAAAACCAACGGCAGCCGAAAAACATATCATTGGAAAACTGTCTATCCAATCTCAACTTATCTTATTGCTATTTATTCATCGGATTATGAAACATTTTCGGATGAATATGTTTCTCTTGATGGAACAGAAACACTCTCTCTTCAGTATTACGTTTCACAGGAGGAATTGGAAGAGGCAAAAATCGATTTTGCGGAGCATCCTGAGTATATAAGATTTTTTGCAGAAACATTTGGAGAGTATCCATTTATGGATGAGAAGTATGGAATAGCAGAGTTTTTATGGCAAGCGGGAGCAATGGAGCATCAAACAATTACAGGTGTTGCTTCCAATATTATTACAGGAAGCAATTACTTTGAGGATGTTCTTATTCACGAACTAGCTCATCATTGGTGGGGTGATGCCGTTGGACCTAAATCCTGGAAAGATATATGGTTAAATGAAGGTTTCTCAACCTATTCTGAAGCACTTTATTACGAATTTAAATCCGGTAAGGGTGCATTGCAATCTACGATGATAAGTAATTACAGGGATAACTTTCCGGGTAGATTATCCTCCCCGGGATCATTTCTATTTACCAGCACAGTGTATAATAAAGGAGCATGGGTTCTGCATATGCTTCGCAATGAAATAGGTGATTCTGCTTTCTTCAAAGTTTTAAGAAATTACTTCGAAATGTTTAAATATAAGAATGCTTCAACTGAAGATTTCCAGGAAATTTGCGAGCAGGTATCAGGCAAGAATTTGGATAAGTTTTTCGATCAGTGGATAAATGGTGAAGGAGAAATTGAACTTGAGTATGAATGGAAATCAGAAAAAGAAGGAGATGAATATGAAAATAGTTTATTCATATACCAGGTGCAGAAAGAATATGATACCTATCATTTTCCGCTTGAAGTTTTAATACAATTGGAAAACGGTGAGGAGGAAAGATATCTTTTTGAGATTAATTCCGGAGAGACGCAAATAGAAATACTGACAATTGATAAAGTGAAATTTGTAATTTTAAATCCGGATAACTGGCTATTAATGAGTGCACGGGAACTTTAGAAGAGATTAATTATATTTTATTTCAGACAGCATATCACTACTTTTAAAAAGTAGTTACAAATTTTGTTGGAATATGTGAGCAAGCAGTATTTATTTATTTCGGATATTCACCTTGGATTGCAGCCAAAGGACGTTGAAGAGGAAAAAGAAAAACTCTTAGTAATGTTCCTTGAATTTGCTGAATCTAATTGTGATGAACTTTTTATTGTCGGTGATCTGTTTGATTATTGGTTTGAGTATAAAAGAGTTTATCAAAAAGGATATTTCAGAACTTTAACTGCTCTGAAAAACCTTACGGATAAGGGAATAAAGGTTCATTATTTTATCGGCAATCACGATTTTTTACATCGCGATTTTTTTGAAAAAGAAATTGGTGCCATAATGTATAGGGATGCCGTTAAATTTTCACTAAACGAGAAGAATTTTTTTATTGGTCATGGCGATGGAATGGTTGAGAATGATACGGGTTATAAAATTTTAAAATGGGTTTTAAGAAACAAGGTTACGCAGTGGATGTATTCAATGCTGCACCCGGATTTTGGAATTTGGCTGGCTAG
>CAZPSY010000118.1:4581-5716 GCA_964589295.1 uncultured Ignavibacteriaceae bacterium | reverse complement strand
GAAAAAATATTCACTTCAAAAAGAGACAAATATAAGGAGGTTCAAAGATGATTGTTCTAACATCTTCATCAATACCTGGAAAAGAAATTAAACAGAGTTTTGGCGTTGTAAGGGGAAATACTGTACGAGCCAGACATTTGGGCAAAGATATTATTGCAGGCCTAAAGACAATTGTGGGCGGCGAAATACAAGAATATACAAAGCTGATGGCTGAATCGCGCGAGCAATCAATTGATAGGATGATTGAAGAGGCAAAAGCTCTTGGTGCAAATGCAATTGTTGATACCAGGTTTGCCACCAGTTATATAATGTCTAACGTCGCAGAAATACTTGTTTACGGAACTGCAGTTTTGATAGAGTAATAAACTTAAGTTTATTAATGGATTATCGGGCTGCTGTTAGTTTGCTAATGATCCTTATTTACAATTATAACTCCTGCTGTGATTATTATACCGCTTAACAGCATTAGAAGCGTGATTGATTCGTGCAGAAAAATCCATGCGGCTGCAACGGTAACAAACGGTTCGAAGTAGAGAAATGCTCCAACTTTAGCTGATTCCATATCTCTTAATGAATAAGCCCAGATAACATAAGCAACACCGGAACAAAGAAGTCCTAAAAACAAAATCGATATCCATCCAATTAAAGAAAGGTGCACAACTGAGCTGATAGCGGCAGTGTTTAAATTGAACGGAACGATTATTACAGTCATCATCAGGAAAAGATATAGTATGGTCATCAGTGGGGAATAAGAGAGGGCGATCTTTTTATTAACAGTTGAATAGACTCCCCACGTAAAAGCGCTGCCAAGAACCAGCAGGTCTCCTTTATTCTTAATTAAATCAATGCTTGTAAAATCACCATTGCCCACCAGCAGCAGCAAACCAAATATTGCAATAATAATTCCTCCAGACTGCAAAAGGCTAATTTTTTCTCTGAAAAAGATTGCGGCAAATATTGCCATGAAGATTGGCGCTGTTCCAATGATCCATCCGGTGTTGGCTGCGGTAGTGTATTTTAATCCTGTTATCTGTATCCATAAGTGAAACACAGCAATACATGCAAGAATAAAAATGCTGCCATGGTTTTTAAGATTAACATCAAATTTTTTCTTGGTTACAAGCGCAGAAAACGT
>CAZPSY010000118.1:0-4481 GCA_964589295.1 uncultured Ignavibacteriaceae bacterium | reverse complement strand
GGAATCTGTAAAAAATTTTGTTGCAAGTGTATCGTGGTAATCAGAAAAAACAACCACCCGCTCTATCCCAGCAGCAATTAATGCTTTTGCACAATTTGTGCAGGACATATTTGTAACGTATGCTGTTGATCCTTTTATATTTGCTCCATGAGTAGTGGCTTGTACCAGCGCATTAATTTCTGCGTGATTTGTTCTTACACAGTGATTATCAACAATAAGGCAGCCAACATCATAGCAATGCGGCTGACCGGGAAGCGATCCGTTATAACCAGTTGCAAGCACAAACCTGTCTTTAACAAGTACGCAGCCGCAGTGCATCCTGGGACATGTTGCTCTTTCCGAAGCAAGCATTGCGAGTTTCAAAAAATATTCATCCCAGGTTGGTCTGTTTTTACTCATAAAGTTTTTACTTTTTAAATGTGGTTTTTTCTAAATAAAAAAGAATGATTTTGTGTGGGGAAATTTAAAGTATTTTTTCTGTTTTACAAGCGGGCGTAATGATTTTATCAAATACCGCTTTGAGCGAGGCATAAGTAAAATTAAATACGGGCGACTAGATTTTCAGTAATAATCAAAACAGTGTTTTATTATTTATAATATTTTCCTTCAAGTAGAATTTAACTGCATCCCTGGCAGATAACTTAAAGGTTATAAAAACATCGATTCCCTTCTGCTTTAAAGTTTGCAAATTACTCCTGTCCATACCTCTCGATATAACAGTTTTGCAATCATTCACCATTACTGGTGATTTACTCATGTGACCAAGGGTTCTTGGTTTCAGAGCACTTCTTCTGTACTCCGAACCTTTTATTCCTGATTCTTCAACATCATAAACCAGGTATCCCGTGGTTAGCACAAAAGGAGATTTGATTGTTACCCCATCGTTCGATTCGATGGCGATTTTCATTTTATGTTTCTCCTAAATTAATATTGAGTCAATTAACTTCTTACTCTACTCACCTTATAGAAAATGATCTTCTGATTTGCGGTCTGGATTTTTTTGCAAATCTTTTATGAAGAGATGAACGGTGCACCTTGCTGCTATTACATACAACACAACTTTGAGGAGCAGGTTTAGCTGAATCAATTTCCCAGTAAAAACCGCATTCATCACAATAAAATTTGTTCTTTGTCATTCTAATATTGCCTCCTTTACTTCTTAACTGCTTATTTTAGTTCTCTTTTCAAATTGGATAAGAATAAAAGCAATAAAACGGAGTATGAGGTAGAATATTCGAAGATTCTTAGCCGTGTCTTATTATGTACATAATAACAATTTTTTATCAATTGTCAAGGTTAATTTTTACGAACAGAAGCAATTAATATTAACAATAATGAATTTGAGAGAAAAGTGAAGGGTGGGCAATTGATCTTTTAGGATTAAATAACGGCTATCAAATCATTTCGGAAAGGAGCTCCTGCCGTGGATTTGCAATTACAACTTTATTAACTAAAAGTCCTTTTTCAGAAATAATGTGTGCCCCGGCTTCAACTGCGCTTGTAACTGCGGCTACCTCTCCCGTAACGGAAAAAAATGCTTTGCCGCCGAGAGCCATTGCAAGTCGTAATTCAACTAATTCTACTTTGGCTGCTTTTACCGCTGCATCAGCACCTTCAATTAATGATGCAACAGAATACGCTTCCACAATACCTAGAGATTCAAGCATCTCTACATTATTATGTCCGGCAATTGCAGGAAATATTGTTTTGTGAACATTAGGAATTACAAAATGATCAATCACTCCAAATCCAATTGTATCAACAGCATTGTTTACTGCGGAATTTACAGCGGCTACATCTCCGGCAATCAATGTCATATATTTTCCTGAACAGATTGTCCTGGAAATCATCAGCTCAACTTCAGAAGTTTTAAGCATAATATCAGCTGCCTGTATTCCAGAGGCAATGCTTCCCATTTCAATTAAACCAATAGAGTTTTGTTGGATCATTTTATCACCTTAATTAAGAAACTATTTTAATGTACTCGTTTGTTACTTTTTCCACCTTGCCTGAAATTGATGCGTGAACATTTGCACCAAGCTTACCATTTGGAACTGTTGCAATTAAATCCCCACAAGAAATTTTCTCGCCTTCCTTTACTTCGGGCTTGCAAATCTCACCAATATGCTGCTTAAGCGGTATCTTCACTGTATCAACTTCAAACTTTTTATTGTAATAAGGTGCGGGAACATCGTAATCTTTAAGTTTTAGTTTTTGTATGAGTTGCTTAAGTGGAACTTTTCTCCCTTCTTTTATGGGATGTACTTTAACGGGTTTTTGCTGAATGAATTTGATCCCTTCATTTTTCATTTCAACCTTTGCTTTATCACATGCTTCTTTGGGATACAAATCTTCGGGACAGGCATACAACGTGCACAAACCACAACTGCAGCATAACTCAGCCATCTGGTTCCAAACGGCACTTCCGGTTTTTGTAAAACCAAGTGAACGCATTACTTTGTGTGGTTCAACCTGGTAACCCAGCAAGTATCGGGGGCAAAATTCTGTACAAAAACTACACTGATCACAAGCTGATTTACCGATGCGGTGCCAATTTTGTTCAGGCTGGTTTTTTCTTTTTATTAAATAGTGTCCCCTTGGAAGAACAATAATTCCGGCAGTAGTTTTTGTTACGACTTCATCCAAATTAAAACTGAGATTGCCCATCATCACCCCGCCAACAAACAAACCGAAATCCTTAACGGTAACACCACCTACGTGTTTTAAAATATCCTTAAATGATGTTCCAACGGGAACAAAAAAGGATGAGGGATTTTTAACTGCGCCGGCAACACAAATAAACTTTTCGGTTACAGGAATTTCTTCCTCCGCTTTTGCAATGTTGTAAAGTGTTTCAACATTATTAACCACACATCCAACATCAGGTGGAATTCCTGCCGGCGGAATCAATCTTCCTGTTGCTTTGTAAACAAGTTCATACTCATCTCCGGATGGATAAAAATCACCGAGCTTTGCAAATTCTACTTTTCCGTTGGAAGTAATAGCATTGATTGCCTTTTGATTTTTCTCCTTAATTCCAAAGAAAGATTTTTTTGCGGATGTGCTCACAACTAATAACTCCAACCCCTTAACGATCTCCCTGGGGAAATGGAGCATTAGTTCGTAATCTTTATGAATTAATGGTTCGCATTCTGCACCGTTAGCAAGAACAATTTCCGTGTTGGCTTTTGCTTTAACGTGTGATGGAAAACCAGCGCCGCCAGCACCAACAACTCCTGCATCAAATATTTTTTCTGATAAAGACATAGAATTAATATAATTTATGTATTAACTACAGGTTTAAATCCGATAATAGCAAATTAACAATTTTGCAAAACAATATTCTTCAATGCTTCAATCCACATTGGATGATCATTTAAACTTTCCACTAACTGAATTTTTTCACCGCCATGTTTTTCAAATAGCTGCTGATATTCTTTTCCTATTTCTATTGTTGTTTCAAGACAATCGGAAACAAAAGCAGGGCTAAATACTAAAAGTTTCTTTGCTCCCTTTTTTGCCTGCTCAATAACAACCTTGTCAGAAAATGGTTCAATCCATTTTTTATCTAACCGCGATTGAAAGCAAACAGTATATATTTCCTCAGATATATTTAACCTTTCTGCTAACAGTCTGGTAGTTGCATAACATGTGGCTTTGTAACAATATTTATTTTCTTCAGTTATTTCGTTTTCGCAATTGTGCTCCTCGCAGAGCCTTCCATCCTCATATACTTTATCAACCTGTCTAATCGGTAAACCATGGTAACTAAAAAGTATGTGGTCATATTCATCAAGATAATATTTATTTGCCTGCTCAGCGATTGTATCTAAATATCTTTCATTATCGTAAAACTGACTGATTATTTTAATTTCGGGAATTATCCACCATTTGCTGATGAGTTTCATTGCTTTATCAATTGCGGATCCGCTGCTTGCAGAAGCATATTGAGGAAATAAGGGAAGGATTATAATTTTATTATAATTTTTCTTTTCCATCTCTCCAATCACATCATCCAACCCGGGATTCTGATAACGCATCGCAAGTTCAACTTTATATTTTTCACCAAGTGCCTCTTGTAATTTCATTTGAACAGATTTACCATAAATTAGAATTGGAGAGCCGTCTTTGGTCCATAATTCTTTATAAATTTTTGCTGATTTTGGTGCACGAAAAGGAACAATAATAAAGTTCACAAGAAAGAATCTGGCAATGGCTGGAATATCAATTACGCGCGGATCGTTTAGAAATTCAAAAAGATATTTTCTTACATCTTTAGTTGATGGGCTGTCGGGAGTTCCAAGATTTATTAATAACACACAGGTTTTCGGTTCCATAAAATCAGTATTATTTATTTATAAGATTCATGTGAAAGATATTGAAATATTATTTCATTCTGATGATTATCTTAATGGAGCCGTAATACCAAAATGTAAACCCCAATACAAATCTAAAGCAGATTACTATTTAAACTTGTAAGT
>CAZPSY010000117.1:0-5720 GCA_964589295.1 uncultured Ignavibacteriaceae bacterium | reverse complement strand
GAAAATGCCATTACAAACACTTAAGAATTTTCTGGATGAGAATAATGTGAAGTATGTAACCATCCAGCATTCGTCAGCATATACAGCCCAGGAAATAGCAGCAAGTGCGCACATACCCGGTAAGGAGCTTGCAAAAACAGTTATTATTAAAGTTGATGGAAAGATGGGAATGGCTGTTCTTCCCGCTTCTTACAAAGTAAGCTTCGAAAAGTTAAAAGATGCGCTTAATGCTGAAGAAGTAAGACTTGCCTACGAGCAGGAGTTTATGGATAAATTTCCTGACTGTGATGTTGGAGCAATGCCGCCCTTTGGTAATTTATATGGAATGGATGTTTACGTAGCGGAAAGTCTTGCAGAGGATGAAGAGATCGCTTTTAGTGCATGCTCTCATACCGAGCTTATTAAAATGAAGTTTGCGGATTTTAAAAAACTAGTTAACCCGGTAATGTTTAAGTTTGCTGTTTTAAGTAAAGCATAACCATGATATTGAAAATTTCTTTACGATCTTTCTGTAACAAAATTAGAATGAATTGAAATCAGAGTTGGAAATATACTATTCCCGCAGAGCTTCAGAGTATGAAAAGATTTACGAAAAGCCAGAAAGACAGGATAATCTTGAATCACTTAAGAGTTTGGTAAAGGATTTTTTTCAGAATAAATCCGTATTAGAAATTGCCTGCGGAACAGGTTACTGGACTGAAATTATTTCTTCTGCAGCTCAATCAATAGTTTCAATAGATTCAAGCAATGAAGTGCTTGATATTGCAAGATTAAAATCCTACCAAGAAAATAATGTTGAGTTTATTAATGATGATGCATCATCGCTTTCGAAGATTAAGAACACATTTGATTCTGCATTCTGCGGCTTTTGGCTTTCACACATTCATAAGAATAATATAGAATCGTTTATAACTAAACTTCACACAAAACTTAAACCGGGTTCGGTTGTAGTAATGATAGATAACAACTACGTTGATGGCAGCAGTACACCTGTTGACAGAACAGATAGGGAAGGAAATACGTATCAACTTAGAAAGCTTGAGGATGGTTCGGAATATGAAGTACTAAAAAATTTTTACTTAGAAGATGAACTTAAAAATATATTTAGAAATCATTCGGTAAACTTTGAAATATTTAATTTCAAATATTATTGGATGATCAAGTACAACATATAATTTTTCATTGATTGGGAAATCAAGAAACAGGGGATCATTAAAGATCCCCTGTTAATCTTAACTTATGTAAGATCTTCAATTTTTGAAGATGAATTCGTCTTAACTGCGTTCATACCGTTATTGCACCCTCTTTTTTCGGTGTACATCTGGCTTGAACCAACAATCTGTTTGTTTTTAGAAATTAAATTGAAATGAAACTTGCCGTTTTTTGCCTGCTTCACTTCAAAGTTATTTACACTGCGAGAATGCGTTTTTACAGAAGCAACACCAGCTTTAGCACCAGCTTTTGTTTTATATCCCTGGCTTTGAAGAACCACCTGTCCGTTTCCGCTCTTTAAACGGAAATAAACCTTTTTATTAGTGGCTGTATAAATTTGAAATTTAGGATTTTTCATTTTCGTCTCCTTTGTTTAATGAATAATGATTTTGATTTAAAATAGACTTTTTCTTCTTTTGGTTGTTCCGCCTAATCCTAAAACACCAAGTATTCCCCTTGTAATTTCTCTAACTAAAGTTCGCCCAACCTGTTTACTTGTAGGACTAGAAAGAACTTGCTCGAAAGTGCTTTTCGTTCTTCGTGTTCTTCTTGTTGGTGTTGTGGTTTTAGTTTGTTTTTTTCTTTCAACCTTTTTTTCAACTTCTTCTTTAGCTTCGGATAATTTTTCGTTCAGCATTTCGTAAGCACTTTCCCTATCAATAGATTCATTGTATTTAGGTATAAGTTTCGAGCTGCTGATCAGTTCATCTATTTCCTGTGTATTAAGAACATCCATCCTGGATTTTGGAGCAGATAATAACGTAGCAGCAAGTGGAGTTGGAACTCCCTTTTCATTTAAACCTGAAATTAATGCTTCGCCAATTCCCAGCGATGTTAAAACTTCATCAGTTTTATAATAATCTGAAATGGGATAATTCTCAGCAGTTAGTTTTATCATTTTTCTGTCTTTAGCTGTAAAAGCTCTTAAAGCATGTTGCACTTTAAGTCCAAGCTGGCTTAAAACAGCATCGGGAATATCAGTAGGATTTTGTGTGCAAAAATAAATGCCAACGCCTTTTGATCTGATCAGTTTAATAATTGTTTCTATCTGATCGAGTAAAGCTTTTGACGCCTCATCAAAAATTAAATGTGCTTCATCAAAAAATATAACAAGTTTCGGCTGGTCCAAATCTCCTTCTTCCGGAAAGGAAGAATAAATTTCTGCCAGCAAGCTTAACATAAAAGTTGAAAAGAGTTTAGGTCTGTCCTGCAGATCAACTAATCTTAATATTGAAATAATCCCTAACCCGTTTTCATCAATTCTTAACAGATCATCAACTTCAAATGATTTTTCACCGAAAAACAGCTCTGCGCCCTGCTGCTCTAATTCAATTACTTTTCTAAGTATAGTACCTAAAGATGAAGAAGAAATATTTCCGTATGATTCCTTAATCTCTTCCTTACCTTCGTTTAGTACATAATGAATCACTTTTTTGAAATCTTTTAAATCCAGAAGCGGCAGCCCTTTATCATCACAATATTTAAAGATCATTGAAACATAACTGGATTGAGTATCGTTAAGTTCAAGTATCTTCGAAAACAAAACTGGTCCGAATTCAGAAACTGTTGCTCTTAATCTAATCCCTTTTTCTTCTGACAGAGATAACAGCTCAACTGGAAAACCATGCGGGTTATATGGTATTCCAATTTTTGACTGGCGTTCTTCAATTTTAGGATGGGTTTTTCCTGATTGTGCTAAACCGCTTAAATCGCCTTTTACGTCCATCAATAATACCGGAACACTTTTTTCAGATAATGCTTCGGCAATTACCTGTAATGTTTTTGTTTTACCCGTTCCGGTTGCGCCTGCTATTAAACCATGCCTGTTCATGGCTTTTAATGGAATTTTTATATGTGTTTCGGGCACGGCATTTTTATTAAGAATTGCTGTACCAAGTATTATCGAATCACCTTTAAAAGTATATCCGCTGGTAATATGTTCTTTAAACTCTTCCATAAACTTTTCTTATTTATAAATTAAAATATATTTGATGACTTTAATAATATAAAAATATTATTACTCAGGTGTTTAACAAAGCGAATTGTAAGGTTAGCTAACCATCTATTAGTTCTAAAGAAAGATGGTCAACAATTTCTTCAACGTTTTCAAATGCTTTAACCAGTTTAGTTTCTCTTCCTTCCTTTTCCATCTGTATATTCATTATCGAAACTATCCCCTGCCACATTGATGAATGGCAAAGGATTGGCTTATGATCCATCAAACCCTTATTTGAAAATTCCCAGACTGCGGCAAGTTCCAACAGAGTGCCTGTGCCGCCTTGCAAAACAATAAAAGCATCGCCAAGTTTAATAAGTTTTTCTACCCTTTCAAGGAGATTATCACATTTAACCTCTTTAGTTATAAACCGGTTCGGGTTGCTGCTCCAGATATCAACAGTAACTCCAATCACTTCGGCTCCTAATTCATTTGCACCTTTAGAAACTGCTTCCATTGTTCCCATAAACCCGCCTGTGCAAACATCAAATCCGCTTTTTGCCAGCATACTTCCTAATTTATACGCAATGTTATACTCTTCGTCTCCCTCATGTGGTTGTGAGCTTCCAAAAACCGTGATTATTTTTTTCATGATTTGCGAACAATGGATTAAATTGTTCTGTAAATATAACAATAAAAAATCCGCAACCCTTTCATGGATTACGGATCTCTCATTAAAAATATTTTCTTATGTGGAAAATTTAATTCGCGTTTGAAGCAACTATATTTACACCAATCTCAATATTATCAGATACTTTTTGCCCAAGAACCATATTATCAATATCATATTCAGAGAGTGTAATATTAAACGTTGCCTGTACACCTAACAAATCACCAGGTGCTCTCTTTTGGGTTTGCTCGCTTTCATCAAGATAACTCATTGTAACATCAGCAGTAATTTCTTTTGTTACACCATGCGCTGTAAAATCACCGGTTACTTTTGCTGTAAGTTTATTACTTTCAACCGATTCAATATTACTAACACTTTTAATTGCAAAGGTGATTTCGGGATAACTATCTGCATCAAGCCAGTTTGCACTCCTTAGATGCTCATCCCGTAAATCAATCCCTGTTTTAAGAGATGTAGTTGATAATGAGATTGTACCTCTTAATGTTGTGAGATCTCCTACATCAAATGTTACGCTTCCATTTACATCGTTAGAAAGCCCGTTAATATCTTCCAGCGGGGTTGTGCTAAAAAATGTTGCCTGGTTTCTTCCACGCTGATCGCTAAAAGAAAAATTTTGCTCGCCTGAAGCTACAACATCAAAACCTTGTGCAAGAGCCGCAGAAGCATATAAAGCGAAAAGTGTAAAAGTTTTTAATATAGTATTCATACCTGTTTCTCCTTTTTATCTTTGAATATAAACAATAAAATTCCTGTAATTAGTGCAACAACTGCCGAGAAGCTGCCAGCATAATCTAAACCAATTATTATTTTATCAACCCATTCTTCATAAGTGTACCCAAAAAGTTCGTCGTACTTTTCAACCAGCACCTGGGTTTTTGTAAATATTTCAGCACCGTGCGCAAGCCAAACAACTAACGCAGACCCAATTAATACCAAACCGATTATTAACGTGGTTTTTTGCTTATTATTCATAACACACCTAATCAAAAATTAGTTCAATAGTAGTATTGTTAAAGTAAATAAAGTTTTAACAGATTTTACTATTAATTAAATTACTTCGTGTTATTTATCTATTTTTTAATTTAATCAAATTATGCTTCTATGTTACGACATATATTACTAAGGTTCAAGGCATTGTGTTATTCATCACTTAAGTAAAAAATGAATTCAAAATTATACGATATCGTCATAATTGGAGGGGGTATTATTGGTTGCGCTACAGCAATGTCCATTCTTAAAAACTCCAACTTTAAAGTGCTGGTGATTGAAACTGAGAATAAACTTGCCGCACACCAAACTGGAAACAATAGTGGGGTTATTCATTCAGGGCTTTATTACAAACCCGGTTCTCTTAAAGCAAAGAATTGTACTGAAGGAAGGCAACTCCTCTATACTTTTTGTGAAGAGAATAATATTAAATTTGAAAAATGCGGTAAAATTGTTGTTGCTGTAACTAAAGATGAGATTAAACCACTTAATGATCTGTATGAAAGAGGAATTGCTAACGGCTTAGATGGATTAAAAAAACTTACTGCCGAAGAATTAAAAAATTATGAACCACACATTACGGGAACTGCTGGATTGTTTGTTCCGCAAACCGGTATTGTTGATTTTTTACAGGTTACTAATACTTATGCAAAAATAATTAAAGAAGCTGGGGGAGAGATTAATACTGGTTGCCGATTTATTTCAGTTAGCAAATCGGGAAAAGAGCTGGTGTTGAAAACCACAACAGGAGATATTAAATCAAAATTTTTAGTGAACTGCGGCGGACTTTATTCCGATTGCATAGCTAAAGCTTGCGGTATAAATCCTGGTTTGCAGATAATCCCTTTTAGAGGTGAGTATTATAAATTAAGAAAAGAAAAAGAACATCTTGTA
>CAZPSY010000116.1:3688-5731 GCA_964589295.1 uncultured Ignavibacteriaceae bacterium | reverse complement strand
TTTTATTCGGTTCTTATTACATCAATAAATATGCTATAAAAAATCTTCTTTTTTGAACTATAATGTACTCTCTTTAGTAAAAGTGAAAAAATCCGCTATTTGCAGCGGTCATATCTACCGATCGTGTCGTGAACAAATAATAATTATTGTCTTATAACACCACAAATAAAACTAAATTATTCTTTAAACTAATAATATTAAGAATCACTCAGGCGGGTTTTATCTCGAATTGTTTTAAGTCTTCTCTGAAGTGTTCGTTCACTAACACCAAGTATTGGTGCAGCACTTTGAACACTGTTGCCAACATATCTCATAACATTTAAGATATGCTCTTCCTCTGCGTCTTCAAGTTTCATCAGTTTTGTTGGTTTGGATTTTACTTCGGGCTTCTTCAAATATTCTGCGGGTAAGTCAATCTCTTTAATATATTCTTCGTTAGATGTTTTTACAACCGCGTTCATAATTATGTTTTCAAGTTCACGTATGTTGCCAGGAAATGTGTAGCTCTTTAATGCTTCCAGGACTTCTTCAGAAAAACCAAGTATGTTCCTGTTGTAAACTTTGTTGCCGGTTTCAAGAAAATTTTCTGCAAGTATAACTACATCATCACCTCTCTTAGAAAGTGGTGGAAGATAAATGAATCCACGGTTCAAACGATAATACAAATCAGCTCTAAATTCTTTTTTATGAACTGCTTCCAGCAAATCTTTATTTGTAGCAGAAATGATTCTTATATCCAGGTTCACCGGCTTGGAATCGCCTATTCTGTAAATTTCATTATACTGAATAGTTCTTAAAAGTTTTCCCTGCAAGTGCATTGGCAGTTCGCCAATTTCATCTAAAAAAATTGTTCCTTTGTTAGCTGATTCAAAGTAACCCATTTTATCGTCACTGGCGCCGGTAAATGTTCCTTTCCTGTGTCCAAACAGTTCGCTTTCAAATAACGTAGTAGAAATTGATGCAAGGTTAACAGGAATAAACTGGTGATTTCGGCGGGGTGAAAGATCGTGTATTTTTTTTGCTATTAGATCTTTCCCGGTTCCCGTTTCACCTGCAATTAAAACTGTTTCGTTAGTTGGTGCAAAAATTTCTGTAAGTTCAAAAACTTTGTACATTAACGGTGAGTCAGTAATCAGGTCTGAAAAAACTCTCCGTTCCGGTTTCTCATCAACAAAAGCTTTTCTTAATGAATCTCTTTCTGATTCCAGGAGCCGCTTACTTAAAGCTCTTTGAATGGTTAAGAGTAAACGGTCTGTATTTGGCGGCTTGGTAATAAATTCATAAGCCCCAAGCTTAACTGCTTTTAGTGCTATCTCAACTTCGTTTACAGCAGTTACAATTACTACAGGGATAGAAGGATATTCAGCGTATATTTTTTCAAGAAGGTCAAGCCCGTTCATCTCCGGCATGTAAACATCAAGCAGAATTAAATCCACATCAGTTCGCTCAAGTAAAGGCATCACTTTCAAAGGATTGTTTTCCGTTAAAACGTTTTTATATCCTTCGTCATTTAATAAACCTTTTACCAGTTCAAGGTATGAACTTTCATCATCAACAACTAAGATGGGATTGCTTTCCAACTATACTCTCATAGTTTATAAATATATAACATAAAAGATAAAAAATATTTTGGTATAAAAGCTATCTTTATCCGATTTTTCAGGCTTTGAATGAATAAATGCGCAATTAAATTCTACAGCTTTTAGTATTTTTCCTAATACTTATTTTCTCTTTATTAATGAAAAAGGATTAGAACAATGACTGCTAATTTTGAAATGATACAAAAAGCATACGGAGGATACAGAGCAAAACTTGAAACAGTTAGAAAAATATTAAACCGCCCGATGACTTATGCAGAGAAGGTTTTATACAGTCACTTGTGGCAAAAAACAGATAGAGAATTTGCTGGCGGAAAAGATTATGTTGAACTTTCACCGGATAGAGTTGCTATGCAGGATGCAACTGCACAAATGGCGCTATTACAGTTTATGTCTGCAGGTAGAAAGAGTGCTGCGGTTCCAAGCACAGTTCACTGCGATCATT
>CAZPSY010000116.1:0-3588 GCA_964589295.1 uncultured Ignavibacteriaceae bacterium | reverse complement strand
ATGTCTGCAGGTAGAAAGAGTGCTGCGGTTCCAAGCACAGTTCACTGCGATCATTTAATACAAGCACAGGTTGGTGCAAAAGATGATTTATCAAGAGCAAACGAAGAGAACAAAGAGGTTTATGATTTTCTTGAAAGTATTTCAAAAAAATATAGTGTTGGATTCTGGAAACCCGGTGCTGGAATTATTCACCAGGTAGTTTTGGAAAATTATGCATTCCCCGGAGGAATGATGATAGGAACAGATTCGCACACTCCTAATGCAGGCGGTTTGGGAATGATAGCAATTGGTGTTGGCGGCGCAGATGCCGTTGATGTTATGGCTGGAATGCCCTGGGAATTAAAATGGCCAAAACTAATAGGCGTTAAATTAACTGGAAAGCTAACCGGCTGGGCTTCGGCTAAAGATGTTATTCTAAAATTGGCTGGCATTTTAACTGTTAAAGGCGGTACAGGTTCTATCGTTGAGTATTTTGGCGAAGGAGCAGATTCAATTTCATGCACAGGAAAGGGCACTATCTGCAATATGGGTGCAGAAATTGGGGCCACTACTTCACTTTTTCCTTTTGATGAAAAGATGTCATCATATCTAAGAATAACGGGACGCGCAAATGTTGCTGCACTTGCTGAAGGTTTGGCAGACGAACTGAAAGCTGATAAAGAAGTTTTTGAGAATCCTGAAAACTATTACGACCAGGTTATTGAAATGAATCTTGATGAGCTGGAACCCTATCTTAACGGACCTTTCTCTCCCGATAAAGCTGTTCCGGTATCTAAAATGAAAGAAGCGATAAAGGAAAATAATTATCCGGATAAACTTAGTGTTGGTTTAATTGGAAGCTGTACAAATTCAAGTTATGAAGATATTGATAGAGCAGCCAGTGTAGCAAGGCAGGCAAAGAAGATGGGATTGAAAGCCATATCCCAGTTTACAATTACTCCTGGCTCAGAACAGGTTAGAGCAACAATTGAGCGTGACGGACAACTAAAAGAACTTACTGATATTGGCGGGATAATACTTGCAAACGCTTGCGGGCCCTGCATTGGTATGTGGAAAAGAATTGATATTGAAACAGGTGAGAGGAATACAATTGTTACATCTTTTAACAGGAACTTTGCAAAGAGGAACGACGGCAATCCTGAAACCCTTGCATTCGTTGCAGGACCTGAATTAACCACAGCACTTGTTATTGCCGGTCGGCTTTCTTTTAATCCTATAACCGATAAGTTGGAAAATGAAAAAGGTGAAAAGGTCAAACTCGATCCGCCAACAGGGGAAGAGCTTCCCCCGAAAGGATTTGATGAGGGAAGCAGTGGCTTTATAGCTCCGGCTGAAGATGGTTCAGGTGTGGAAGTAGTTGTTAACCCGGAAAGTGAAAGACTGCAATTGCTTGAGTCCTTCAAACCATGGGATGGAAATGATTATGAAGATCTTGCTGTACTTCTAAAAGCAAAAGGTAAATGTACAACCGATCATATTTCGATGGCAGGTCCCTGGTTAAGATTCAGAGGACACCTTGATAATATATCCAACAATATGTTCATCGGTGCAATTAATTACTATACTGAAGATGCAGGAAAAGTTAAAGATCAACTAAATGGTGAATATAAAACCATACCTGAAGTAGCTCGCCATTACAAAGCAGAAGGATTAGGTTGGGTTGTGGTTGGTGATGAAAATTATGGTGAAGGTTCAAGCCGCGAGCACGCTGCAATGGAGCCAAGGTTCTTAGGCGGCAAAGCAATTATTGTAAGATCGTTTGCGCGGATACATGAAACAAACCTTAAAAAACAGGGTATGCTTCCTTTAACATTTGCCGAACCGGCTGATTATGATAAAATCCTTGAAGATGATAAGACTAGTTTAGTTGGTCTGAATGGATTAGCTCCAGGTACACAGGTTAAGATGATAGTCAAACATAAAGATGGTACATCTAATGAAGTAATGTTGAACCACACAATGAATAAAGCGCAGATAGAATGGTTTAAAGCAGGCAGTGCACTTAATTTAATTGCTGAAAAGAATAAATAAAATAACTATTTGAGGTGCACTTTTGTAGTGCACCTCATTTTAGTTGGTTCTGCTTATAATGAATTTTTTTCTTATTTAGAAAGATCACCCTCATACAGCTTTTCACAAGCAGCCGATAGATTTGCTTTTTCAGCTTTTGTTAACACACCCGAAAATTCGTTGATAAATTTATCCACCTTTGGATTAACTTTATTTAGCAAAGCTATTCCCTTGCTAGTAATCCTCGAGCAGGAGAGTCTTCTATCTTCTTCCGAGTAATATCTTTCAACCAGCTCATCTCTGATCAGCCGGTCAATTAACCGTGTAACATCCGGTGCTGGTTCTACCATCCTTGAAATTATATCGTACCGGGGGTAACCATCAGGATGAACACCTTTCAATATTCTTAATACATTAAACTGTGAATGAGTTATACCTTGCTCGTTACACACCATTTCAATCTTTCCGCGTAAATAGTTGGATGCAATAAATAAATTCAGAAAGGCTTCATGGTCAACATTCTTGAATTTTTTTTGCTTCAATCTTTTATTTAATATTTTTCCCATAAGTGTTTGCTATTATTAAAGTATGTTATAACGCAATAATACTTGATGATTTAAGAAAAAGCAAGTGCAAAATGATAAAAAAAAATCTGCAGGCGGTTTGATTATGTTTCATTTGTAGAAAAAATCGTATATGGTTTAAGGAAACAGATATTACTATTTTGACTGTGTAAGGAATATATTTTAGAAAAGAATAAATAATAAGGAAAAATGACGTTTCTAAATCCTGCAGTTCTATTCGGACTACTAGCAGCGAGCATCCCGGTGCTTATACATCTGTTTAATTTAAGAAAGCTTAAAAAGATAGAATTCAGTACGCTGAGATTTCTTAAAGAGCTGCAAAAAAATAAAATAAGAAAGATCAAATTAAAACAATGGCTGCTGCTTGCGTTAAGAGTTATGATAATACTCTTGCTTGTTACAGCATTTGCAAGACCAACCCTTGAAGGAATCTCAATCGGGGGCACAACTTCTGCCGCAAAAACTACGGCACTTTTTATTCTCGATGACACTTTCAGTATGTCGGTTGTTGATCAGGATGGTTCTTGTTTTAACCAGGGAAAGCAAACCATAAAAAATTTACTCACCCAATTTGAAGAAGGAGATGAAGCAGGAATAATACTCGTTTCGTACCAACCTGATGAAATAAATCTTACAACCAATTTATCCAAGCTGGAAAATGAACTTGGTGAACTTAAAATAAATTATGCTACAAACGAACTAAACAATGCAATAGTTAAAGCAGCACAGGTCATTTCTACTTCAGAAAATTTTAATAAGGAGATTTACCTGTTTACAGATTTTCAAAAAGGAAGAATTGTTACTGAAGAAAACATACAGGACCTTGGTGAATTAATGAATCAGAATGTAAAATTGTATTCCTTCAATTTTTCCGGTAAAGAAGTTTATAACATTGCGTTAAGTGAATTAAAAGTAAACACAAGCATTTTCGAAAAAAACAAAACAGTTAGTTTTTCTGTTAATGTAAATAACTTTTCAAACCAGCCGGCAGATA
>CAZPSY010000115.1:0-5805 GCA_964589295.1 uncultured Ignavibacteriaceae bacterium | reverse complement strand
ATGGCAGCAATTTCTGCTTCTACTGATCCTGAATGCAGAGACGGCTTTGGTCCTTACCTTCCTGGTTTTGAAATAATTCCTTATAATGATATCCCCGCTTTAGAAAAAGCCCTGGAAGATCCGAATGTTGCAGCATTTTTAGTTGAACCCATACAGGGAGAAGCCGGGGTTTTTGTGCCTGATGATGGTTACCTGAAAAAAGTTGAAGAATTATGTAAAGCGAAAAACGTTCTGCTTATTTGTGATGAAGTACAAACAGGACTTGCACGAACCGGTAAAATGCTTGCTGCCGATCATGAAAATGTGAGACCCGATATTCTTATCCTGGGTAAAGCATTATCCGGTGGGGTTATTCCAATTTCTGCTGTGCTTGCTGATGATGAAGTAATGCTTAGCATACAGCCGGGACAGCATGGATCAACTTTTGGGGGCAACCCGCTCGCAGGCAAAGTTGCAATTGCGGCGCTGCAGGTACTTAAGGATGAAAACCTTTCAGAAAAAGCTGCCGAGCTTGGTGAATACTTCCGCAGCAAAATGCAAAAGTTAGTTAAGGAACTTAATATCCTCACTCTTGTAAGAGGAAAAGGACTACTAAATGCAATTGTAATAAAATCTACAAAAAGCGGTAAGACTGCATGGGATGTTTGTGTTGAGTTAAAGAACAACGGATTACTTGCAAAACCAACTCATGGCGATATAATTCGGTTTGCGCCGCCACTTGTAATCACTAAAGATGAAATTGATTGGGCAATTGAAATAATCAAAAATGTTCTTATTAAATTTGAGCACGAAAATGAACCTATAGCAGAAGAAGCTGCTAAATAGACCGGTTTTTTCTTTCTGAAGTTTTTTCAGTGTTAAAATAGTTATAATATATTTTTTGCAAATGATATGTTCTACCCGGTTGAATTATTTAACCAAGGTAATTTTTTATCTCGATTTTAGTATCCGAATATGCCCTTCTTAATTTATTCATCCGGTCAAAAACACTTTCCAAGTCATCACTTTTACAGGATATTTCAATGGCAAACGCTTCATCGCCGAGTTGTTGTGCACCAACTGAGTAACTTGCACCTTTAATTGTATGTGCCAGTTTCATAATCTTAGCCATATCCTTTAAGTCTATTAGTTCCGTCATCTTTTCCAATTTATTATTAATATCTTCTAAAAAGGATGTAAGCAGTTCTTTTTCAAATTCTGTATCATTCATACTCACTTTTTTTAAGCGTTCATAATCAAAAATCACCGGCTCATCCTGTAAAACTTCGGCAACAGGTTCCGGTTTATACTGATCGATTTTAAGTAATGTATCAACTTTAACAATAAGCTTATCTGCAATTATTGGTTTTGTAAGATAATCGTTCATCCCCGCTTCAATACATTTTTCGCGGTCGCCAATAAGTGCATGTGCCGTTAAAGCAATAATCGGAATTTTAGAATAGCCGTTATTAAGATTGCGAAGCTCTTTAGTTGCAGCATACCCATCAACCTCGGGCATTTGAATATCCATTAGTATCAAGTCAAATTTATACTTGTCAACTGCATCCAGTACTTCGGCACCGTTGCCAACGGCTGTTACATTATAACCAGCCCTGTTAAGTATCTTAATAGAAACTTTTTGATTTATCATGTTATCTTCTGCAAGCAGCACATGATGTTCACCCCGTGCGGCTGCAAGTTCTTTTTCATCTTTCCTGGGTAACAAAGCCGCTTCCGTTTCGTTTTGCTTTGTTACAATCGCATCACCTTTATAGCTATCCTGCATAGTTGCAGGAGACTGTACTCTAAGTTTTATATCAAAATTAAAACTGCTTCCATATTCTTTTTCGCTCGATACTCCTATCTTACCACCCATCAGGTTTACAAACTCCTTACAAATTACTAAGCCCAAACCGGTGCCGCCAAGCTGGCGACTTTCTGAACCATCAACCTGTGAAAAGGGTTTAAAGAGTTGCGTTACTTTGTCCGCAGGAATTCCAATACCTGTATCAATAACTGAAATAAATAATCTTACATCATCGTTTTCTTCGCGTTTAGTTCTAACTTTAATTTCAATTGAACCGTTTGAAGTAAATTTAACAGCATTGCTTAATAGATTAATAAGTATTTGTCTAATCTTTGTTTGATCTCCTATTAAATCTGCTTCCACATTGTCCGGAATTTCTCTAAAGATGGTAATCTGTTTTTCTATTGCTATGGGGGTAATAACAGATATTGAATGATCAATAACTTTTATAAGATTAAAATCCTGTTCTTCTATTTGTGCTTTTCCCGCTTCAATTTTTGATAAATCAAGAACCGAATTGATAACATCCAGTAGTGATTCGGCTGAGTATTTAGCACTTGATGAAAATTGTTTAAGCTCATCTTTATTTTCGTACGCACCAGCTTCTATAAGTGTAAGAAATCCCAAAATACCATTCATCGGAGTTCTTATTTCGTGGCTCATATTTGCCAGGAATTTACTTTTTGTTCCGCTTAATCTTAATGCCTCTTTGGTAAGATTTTCAGATTTTATTTTCTCAGCTGTTAAAGCTTCCTCGGCAAGCCTTCGCATCTCTTCTGCCCTGGTTTGTTCCGTTACGTCGTGTATATTTCCTTCAAGATATTTACTGCCGTCTTCGCCGGTAACCAACCGGTTGTTCAATATAACAACTGCCTCTGTTCCGTCCTTTTTCCTCAGTTTTAGCTTGCGGTTAACTACCTGCTTTTTTTCTTTAAGTTCATTAAGAATTTTAGTTCTCTCATCAGTATCCAAATAAAGATCATCTACACCTACTTTAGCAAGCTCATCAGTACTATCATAACCAAGTATATCGGCGCAGGTTTTATTAAGTGTTAACCACTTTCCATCCAGGGATGATTGGAAAATTCCCTCTGCCGAATTATGAAATATTGACTTGAATTTTTTTTCCGAAATTTCAACTGAAATATTTTTTTCGGCAAGCATTAATCTCATTTTAAAATTTACTGCACAGGCAATTATCGAAACTACACTAAATACTAAAACAAACATTACGGATTCGAACATATTGGGTAAAAAGTAAACAGCCTTGTCGTTAAGGAGTATTGCACCGGCGAATACCGCGTTATAATAAATTGACACAACTATCTGGTGTTTCACTTCCCAGCTTAAAAACAGGGCTGATGTAAAAACCATCAAACCAATAATACTTGAGTTTACAAGCAGAGTAGTGGGAAGGTAATAAATCATTAAGCCCGAAGATGTAATAATTGTAAGCAGCAGCAGGTGAACTAGGTAGATTGAATATTTTTCTGCAAACTGCGTGGTTAGTAATGTTAGAACTGAAAAAGCGATCAGTGTGGATGATAACCTTATTATGTATATGTGGACAGAATATTCGGCAAAATATTTAATTTCGAAAATCATTGCCAAAAGACCAAATATTGCTACCAGTAATGCCATTATCTTTACAGGTACAATCACAAGTGAGATAGAGCTTTGTTTAACTTCCGAATATCCCCTTTGTGAAGATGGAATTTTGCTTTTAAAAATAAAGTCGAAAAGGCTATTGCTTACTTCAGTTGACACTATTAACTACCAATAATTTGAAATAATTAAAATCAGTTACAATTATTTACTGTATTCACAATTTTTTCTTACATTGTGTATCAAAATAATCCATCACATATAATGCCAATATGGATATACTCTATTCAATTGATTTAGCAATATTTTACTTTTTTAATCATACCCTTTCTACCGGATTTTTGGATAAGTTTTTTTCAATTATTACGGATGTTAACAACTGGTATATAGCTTACATTATTCTTGCCGGCATAGCTGTTACAAAAGGTGGTAAACGTGGCAGGATTGCTGTTGCCGGATTAATTCTTTTAATCATATTTACAGACCAGACAGGATATAAATTATTGAAGGAGATTTTCCAGCGTATAAGACCATGTAATGTATTGCCGGATGTTATAACTCCTATTGACTGCAGGGGCAGTTTCTCATTCCCATCAAATCATGCATTAAACAATTTTGCTGCTGCAACTTTTTTATGGAGATTATTTCCAAAGTTCAAATGGGTTTTCTTTATTACCGCATTTTTAGTTGCACTATCAAGAGTTTATCTTGGTCTTCATTACCCTTCTGATATTGCAGCAGGCGCAATAATCGGCACAGCTTTCGGTTATCTCTTTTCTATTGCCGCACTAAAGATTGATGAATATATTAAAGAACGACCAGCGAAAAAAGAAAAAGAAACCAGCATCTGAATTATTTAGTATTAAAAACCTTCCATAAAATTTGTACATTATTTATTATCTTAACAGTAATGGTTAAAATTCTCTCAATCGATATTTTAATTAGAAAAGGACTTTTATGATCAGTAATAACAGACGAGTTGTGATTACAGGAATGGGAGCAATAACTCCTATCGGTCTTACAGCAAAGGAATTCTGGAAAGGATTACTCAATGGTAAAAGCGGTGCTGCCGAAATTACTAAATTCGATCCATCAAAAATTAATACGCACTTTGCCTGCGAAGTTAAAGGGTTTGATCCGTTAAATTACATCGATAAAAAAGAAGCAAGAAGATTAGACCTTTTTGCACAGTATGGATTGGCTGCAGTTAAAGAAGCATTGGAAGATGGTAACCTTGTGCCGGAAAAAATGAGTACAGAAGATAAAGAAAGAACAGGTGTTATTTTAGGCAGCGGTATGGGGGGAATAAAAACTTTTTATGAGCAGTCACTTATTAGTGCGAACGACGGACCATCCAGGATTTCACCATTCTTTATTCCCATGATTATCCCGGATATTGCTGCGGGGCAAATATCAATTAAGTACGGTTTTCAGGGACCCAATTATTGTATTGTTTCTGCATGCGCAACTTCAAATAATAATATGATAGATTCCTACTTGTTAATTAAGCAAGGTTTAGCCGATACAATGCTATCCGGTGGATGTGAGGCAACAATAACCGAATTAGCTGTAGGAGGTTTTAATTCTGCACGCGCATTATCAACAAGAAACGATAGTCCTGAAACCGCCAGCAGACCTTTTGACGCAACAAGAGATGGTTTTGTTATGGGCGAAGGAAGTGCTGTATTGATTCTGGAAGAACTTGAACATGCAAAAAAACGTGATGCAAAAATTTATGCTGAAATAATTGGCGGAGGACTTTCGGCAGATGCACATCATATAACTGCACCGCATCCCGATGGGGTTGGAGCAATCCTTTCTATGAAGATGGCAATTTCCACTGCCGGAATAAACCCTGAAGATATTGATTATATTAATATGCATGGAACTGCAACTCCTTTAGGTGATATTGGAGAAACAAGAGCAATTAAATCTTTATTTGGTGAACACGCTTACAAAATGAATTTAAGTTCTACAAAAAGTATGACGGGACATTTACTTGGTGCGGCTGGTGCAATTGAAGGAATTGCTTCTTGCTTAGCCATTAAGAATGATATTATACCTCCCACTATAAATTTTGAAACTGCCGATCCTGAATGTGATCTCAATTATACATTTAATAAAGCAGAAGAGAGAACTGTTAATATTGCAATGAGTAATGCATTTGGTTTTGGCGGACACAATACATCCGTACTTTTTAAAAAGTATGAAGAATAAAAGATTGGGTTTGAACAAATAAGATTTGCAATTTCATCTGTAGAGCGATTCGCTGAATCGCTCAAATATAAAAATGAGCGAATTGGCAATTCGCTCTACAATGTTACCCTAAAAGTTTATGATGTTTAAGGAATGAAAATAATCACCTGGAAAATTTTATTAACTATTCTTTATAAACCCTCGGCACTCTTGTATTG
>CAZPSY010000114.1:4263-5844 GCA_964589295.1 uncultured Ignavibacteriaceae bacterium | reverse complement strand
TTAGATTCCCGCATACGCGGGAATGACAAAACGTGGTAAGCCCCGCGGTATTAAATCCACTTTTATAAATAAAATTTGTGATGAGGATAAAATATTTTACTTTTCATTTACATTTTTAATTTGATTCCAATTTGAAAAGAAAAAATATTCCCCGGCAAGTATTGATTCTCGGCTTTGTTAGTTTGTTTACTGACATGGCAAGCGAGATGCTCTACCCTATCACTCCAATTTTTCTTACAGCGGTGCTTGGTTCATCAATGGCTATGGTTGGTATTATTGAAGGAATAGCCGAAGTTACAGCAGGTCTTCTTAAAGGTTATGCTGGGAGTCTTTCTGATAAGATTGGTAAGCGTTCAATATTTGTTGTGGTTGGTTATGGTTTATCTGCACTTGCAAAACCGCTGCCCGGAATCATTCCAACTATTCCTGCTGTTGTTTTTTCTCGAACAACCGATCGTGTTGGAAAGGGAATAAGAACCGCACCGCGTGATGCATTATTAGGAAGTTATGCTTATGGAAACAGTGGTGCAATATTCGGTTTCCACAGAGGAATGGATACACTCGGAGCTGTAATTGGTCCCCTGCTGGCAATACTTTTACTTTATCTTTTCCCGGATAACTTTCAATTGATATTCCTTGTCGCGTTTGTCCCTTCTGTATTTGCCGTCATCTTTACTTTGTTGGTTAAAGACCGGAAAGTTACGGCAAAAAAAAGATCACAGCGAAGTTACATTGATTTTTGGAAGACAACTTCTTCAAAATATAAATCATTACTAATACTTATTACGATATTTTCTTTTGTCAACAGCAGTGATGTGTTCCTTATACATAAATCAAAAAACATCGCCGATTCAAGTGTGCTGGCAATTCTTGGTTATGTATTTTATAATTTTATTTATGCACTTGCGTCATACCCATTTGGCAGGCTATCGGATAAGCACGGTAAGAATTTTATTTACGGCGGAGGGCTTTTAGTTTTTTCACTTGTTTATTTTGGTTTTGCTTTTCTAAACGAAACTATTTTTATCTGGATACTCTTCGCTCTTTATGGTCTTTATTCTGCAGCAACAGAGGGTATTTCTAAAGCGTGGGTTTCCGATTTAGTCCCTGATGAAAGACGTGGTTCGGCTATTGGGCTACTAACAATGCTTTCAAGCTTTGCAATTATGCTTGGTTCTTTTACAGCCGGAATTTTATGGGATAAATTTGGATCAACCGTTCCTTTTTTGATATCAGCAATTGTTAGTTTAGTTATTGGAGTGATAATTCTGGCAATTAAGAAAGTATAATAACGTTCACAGATTATCCCATCAATAAATTGCGAGAAAGTCATCTTTCTCTCTATACTTTCCCTTCCTACCCATTCCCCTCTTTCATTCAAAATAACTATTTTACCTTTTACATTTTTGAATTATTGCTTACAAAATGAATATCAAAGAAAAAGTTATTGCAGTTATTGCCGTTAGCGGCGGGCTCGATAGCTGTGTTACTGCCGCAATTGCAAAGCAGGATTTTGAGCTGGCGTTTGTACATTTTAATTACGGACAGCGAACCGAGAAACGCGAGTTAAAAGCTTTTAAT